>JBAYOU010000105.1:0-5698 GCA_041678065.1 Parvibaculum sp.
CCCACGCGAACGCGCGCGGGCGAGGAAATCAAGCAGCACCGTATAGGCGCGCTCCTGGCTGTGGCCGTGAAGATCAAGCGTTGCTTCCACCTCTATCTGCCCGCGCGCAAGGCGCTGGCTGAGGCGGCGGTCAAGCCCGGTCAGCGGCGGGGGCCCGGCGGGGCGTGGCCGCACGGGAACAGGCAGGGGTTTCGGGGCGACGAGCGCAGGCTTCGACGAGGGAGAGGGCTGTTCGGCGGCCGGCATATCCGATAGCGGCGCTGTCTTTTCCGGATCGAGAGGCCGCGTATCTTTCATTGCCACGCGCCAGAGTTTTCTCTCATCCTCGGTGAGGGAGCGGCGGCGTGTTCTTTCGTTTTCTTTCGCCATCAGTCCGCCCGTCCGCTTTCCGCCCTTTGTCAGTCAGGGCGCATTCTTACGGCGCGATGGCGCGCGGCACCAGCGCGACAAGCTCGCCTTCCGCTTTCATGCGGCCCGCAATCTCGCCTGCTTTGGTGCCTGAGCCAAAAAAGATGTCACCCCGCTGGCGGCCCTTGATGGCCGAGCCCGTATCCTGCGCCACCATCAGCCGCGCCACGGGCACGCTGCCCGTTCCGTCTTCCGTCGGATGTTCGGTGGTGAGCCAGAGAAGCGTGCCGAGCGGATGGTGAGAACGGTCCACCGCAAGGCTCCGTCCCGGTGTGAGGTTCAAGCCCTCCGCACCGATGGGCCCAAGGCTTGGATCCGTCTCTCTCAGTAGACGGAAGAAGATGTAGGATTTGTTTTCATGCGTCAGCGCGCGGCCCTTGTCGGGCTGGCGCTCCATCCAGGCGCGGATGGTCTGCATGGAGACCTCTTCAAGAGCAAGCTCACCGCGATCAACCAGGATCTTGCCGATGGATGTATAGGGGTGGCCGGATTTTGCCGCGAAGCTCAGCCGGACGATCTCGCCCGTCTCCAGCCGTACACGGCCCGAGCCCTGCACATGAAGGAAAAAAGCATCGATCGGGCTTTCGAGCCAGAGAAGCGCGAGCTTCTCCGTATCGAGCGCGCCATTCTCGATTTCAGCGCGTGTCGGGAAGGAGCCACCACCCTCCACCATGCGAAAGCCCGCGGGCGGGGCGAGAACCGGCGTCTGATAAGGCCCTTGCCGCGTCAGCGCGCCATTCATTTCCGGTTCGTAATAGCCGGTGAGAAGGCCGCGCTCTTTCGGGAAACGAACCGGCACGAACCAGTGCTGGAAAAAACCGCGCGCATTGCCCGCGCCGGGTGCCGCTTTTGCTGCTGCCTCACAGGCGGGTTGCCAGTCGCCCGCACGGCCATAGAGCGGGTCGCCGCCCTTCGTGTCGAGCGAGGCGGAAGGCGAGAGTTTCAGTATGCGCGTACAGGAACGCTTGAAGGCGTCCAGCGCGAGGGACTGGTCATCCACGCTCCAGCCCTGAAGCTCGGAAAAGGAAATGCGTTGCGGGCCTGCTTCCGCCGTCATGACGCCGCCGCACCATCCAAAGAGAAAGGCGGCAAGTCCGAGAAGGAACGCCGCGCCATGCCGATGCACCATCGGGCAATCAATCCGCTGCAGCGCTGGTTGCAACAAGCAGCCAGTTCGGGTCACGGCTCATCACATCGCGCTCAAAGGTCCAGACATCATTCACTTCGCGCACGGTGACGGGATCACCTTCCACCACCACGCCATCTTCCTTGCGCGTGCAGGAGGTGAGCTCGCTGCGGAATGCGACCGTGATACGGACCCGCGAGCCGGATATGGCTGCATCGGTGATCTTTGCCTTGTCGATGCCGATGAAGCTCTGATCGACGGTGAGATCTTTCGCCTCACGCTCGGCAAGGGCGGCATCGAAGCTGCGATAGACATCATCACCGAGAAGCGGCTTCAGCGAGGCGCGGTCACCTGCGGCAAAGGCTGTCACGATCATCTCGTAAGCCATGCGGGCACCGGTGAGGAAACCGTCCGCGGTGAAGCTGCGATCCATAGCAGCCACGTCATCGAGTTTTGCGGCGAGCGGCGATCCTTCTTCCGCAACGCCGCGCCAGCGAAAGGCGCGCGCCGTGCCCGCAAAAGGATCGCCCGCAGCATCAATGCCACCGGCTTCGCGCGGCCTTGTCGGCAGCGTCACCACCTTGTCATTGCCGGTGTTCTTTTCGGGGACGGAACCCGTCTGCGAATAGGGATCAAAAGGCGGACGCTCATGGCCGGTCCGGCGGCCAAGCACGCTTCTGAGTTTCAGAAACACGCCAACCGCGACGGCGAGCAGAATGATGTTGAGAAGAGTCAAGCCGTCGTCCATTCGCTCGAGAAACCTGTTGCACTTCGCCACCCCCACCGCAAGCTGGCGCGGGAAAGGCGAGTGGCGTTCCTGCCTTGGTCCTATTGTCGATCTTTCATTTAAAGTAGGACATCAGGCGGGATTTTACTACCGTGACCGCAGGGGCGCGCCAAGTGCGGCCTGCGCGCGCTCATGTAAACTGTTGGTGATCTGGCGGCTTTCCACCGCTCAGCTAACCGCCTCACCGCTGATGGAAGGTTTTTCGCGCGTGCGCCTGGCTCTTTTTCTCTTTTTCATCGTCCTGCCGGTGATTGAAATCGCCCTTTTCATCGAAGTGGGTGGGGAAATTGGCGTCTGGCCCACCCTTGCGCTGGTTGTGGGCGCGGCGCTGCTCGGCGCCTCGCTTTTCCGCCTGCAGGGCTTTCTTGCCTGGAAACGGATGGAGGAGGCGATCAAGCGGGGCGAACCGCCGGTTGCGGAAATGTTCGAGGGGCTGCTCCTTTTTGCCGCAGCCCTGCTGCTTATCCTGCCGGGCTTTTTCTCGGATGCGGTTGCGCTTCTTCTGCTCGTGCCGCCGCTGCGGCGGTTTTTCGGGCGGGAAGTCGCGCGGCGAGCGGCGGGCAGCGCGCAATTCACCATTTTCGGAGCGGGAATGGATACGCATCGCCGCCCGCCGCCCGGGTCCGGCCCGGTAATCGATGGCGAAGCGGAAGAAGTGGAAGAGGGCGACGAGGATCGCACCCGCCTTCCGCCGGATGGCAATTCGTAATTCGAGGATCAGGAAGTCAGTTCATCAGCGAGTCCTTCCAGTCACAGAAGGTCACTAAAAGTATCCTAGATTCTATTTCCTCTGATGAAAGAAAAGCTTTCAGATGTTAAGCTCACCTGAAATGCGAGAAATCGCGTCGGGTGCAAGTGGGGTTCAGCACCTTCCCCCAAAAGGCACCCTTTACGGGCACTAATGCTCGGGACCAGGGAACATTTTGGCACGGCGTCTGATCCACGCCGTTGCTGCGAGCAAGGGGTATTCTACACCGGAACCAAGAATCGCAAGACGAAACTTTTCCACAGTTAACTAAAAAGTACTGTGGCAAAATCTGTGGATATAGAGAGTGGGGCACGGTTGCTGCAGAATTGCAGAGAACTGCGGTCTCCTCTCTGGTTCAAGTCGCACTACTCTCACCCATTTGGTCACGGCATCACAGTAGGTTCAGACTACGACCCTCCGGGTAAGCCCATTCTTGTGAGCCGCCCCTTTCCATGCTAGCCAGCATCCTTCAATGGTGACGGCCAAGGGATAGGGTTTCGATGTCGGATCAGGCGAATGGGGGCGCTGCGGGCGCGCAACTTCGGGTGCTCACGCAATATGTGAAGGATCTCTCTTTCGAGAATCCGAATGCGCCGAACAGCCTTGGGCCGGTGGATGAGCAGCCTTCGATCAATCTGCGTGTCGATGTGGGTGTGAAACGCCTTGCCGATACGGATTATGAAGTTGCCCTGAAGATCGGCGCGGAAGCGGTGGTCAAGGACAAGCCGCTCTTCATCGTCGAAGCCGAATATGCAGGCCTCTTCCGCCTCACCAACATTCCCGAGGCCGATCTCGAAGCGGTGCTGGTTGTCGAATGTCCGCGCCAGATTTTCCCCTTCGCCCGCCGCATCCTTGCCGATGTGACGCGCGATGGCGGTTTCCCGCCACTGCTGATCGACCCGATCGATTTCGTGAATCTCTATAATCAGCGCCGTGAGCAGATGGCGCAGCAGGTTGCGGAGGCGGGCAAGCCGAACTGAGGCCTTGCCTCAGTCCCTGCTCATTCCTGGCCCGGGAGCGCCCAGAGCGTTTCCCCGCCAAGACTTGCGATGAAAGCCTGATGCGCCTCGCGCTCCTCATCCGTGAGGCGCGAGGGCAGGGGCACCGGGCGCGGCTCCCGCGCGATGCGTCGCGCGCCCGGCCCGTTTGCGAAATCGGCATGAAGCACGAGGCCCGGCTGCCTGCCGCCCATCAGCTCCAGATAGACTTCCGCCAGAAGCTCGCTGTCGAGCAACGCGCCATGCCTGGTGCGACCTGAATTATCCACACCGAAGCGGCGGCACAGCGCATCGAGATTGTTCTGTGCGCCGGGGAATCTCTGCCGGGCAATTTCCAGCGTGTCTATTGCGCGAGACCGGGGCAGAGGCGCACGGCCTGCCTTCTCCAGCTCCCAATTGATGAAGGTCATGTCGAAGGATGCATTGTGAATGACGAGCGGGTCATCGCCGATAAAGGCGAGGAACGCATCCGCCACTTCCGCGAATTTCGGCTTGCCGCGCAGAAACTCGGTCGAGAGACCATGCACCTGAAAGGCGCCATCCGGCATGTCGCGCTCGGGGTCGATATAGGTGTGATAGACCTTGCCCGTTGCGACATGGTTGAAAAGTTCGAGGCAGCCTATTTCGACCAGCCGATGGCCCTCATGCGGGCTCAGACCCGTGGTTTCCGTATCAAGCACGATCTCGCGCATGATCCCCTGCCCCTTATCTTTCTTATGACTGCCCGTTCACGCGCCGCTCTTGCCCGGAGCGGTTGAGTGAGTCTCGCTCATCTTTCCGGAAAACGGAATGAGCCATCTTCGCCGAGCACGCCGCCCGGATTCCACGCAACTTCCCAGACATGATTATCCGGATCGGAAAAATAGCCCGTATAGCCGCCCCAAAAGGCTTCTTCGCCGGGCTTGAGGATGCGTCCGCCAGCGGCTTCTGCTTCGGCGAGCACGGCATCCACTTCTTCGCGCGTCCGCACATTATGGGCGAGGGCGACGCCGGAAAATCCTTCGCCATAAGGGGCGACACGCGCATCTTCGGCAAGATCAGTTCGGCCGAACAGCGCAAAGACGATGCCGCCGCATTGAAAGAAGGTCACGCTCTCATTGCTTTGCGGCAATGCTTTCCAGCCAAGCGTTTCGTAGAAAGCGCGGGCGTGGGAAATATCTGCGACGCCAAGCGTGATGAAGCTGATGCGTTGTTCCATTGACCCTCTGCTTTCTGCTTCACGTGGAGCCGGCGGCAAGACGTCCTTCAGAACCTTGCCGGGACGACCCTTCAGCGCCTCGATGATCGCAGCAACCTGCGCGCGCGCATGATCGAGACCCTTGTCGGTTTCGACGATGAAATCAGCGCGTATGCGTTTTTCCTCATCAGGCACCTGCTTGGCGTGGATCGCGGCAAATTTTGCTTCGTCCATATCCGGGCGGGCAAGCACGCGCGTCTTCTGAATATCGTAGGGCGCGGAGACAACCACCACAACATCGACGCGCTTCTCGCCGCCGGTTTCATAGAGAAGCGGAATGTCGAGAACCACCATCGGCGCGCCCGCTTTCAGATTCTCGGTGAGAAATTCCATCTGCACTTCGCCCACCAGCGGATGAACGATGGCTTCGAGTTTCTTCATCTCCTCCGGCAGA
>JBAYOU010000106.1:0-5687 GCA_041678065.1 Parvibaculum sp.
CAAGGAGATGTATGGCCTGCTCGGCATTCCAAAGGGAGATGCAGAGGCGAACTGGCGGCAATGGGGCCGCAATTACCAGTTCTTCGATGCGCCGGTCGGCCTCATCTTCACCATCGACAAGGATCTCGATTGCATGAGCTTTCTCGATATCGGAATCTTCATGCAATCGGTCATGCTAGCCGCAAAGGCACGAGGCCTCGATACATGCGCCCAAGGCGCCTGGAACAATTTCTGGAGTGTGACGCGCCGCGTCCTGAACGTGCCGGACGATGAATATATCGTCTGTGGCATGTCGCTCGGCTATGCAGATGAGACAGCGCCGGTGAACACCCTCATCGCCGAACGCGAGCCGGTGGAAAGCTTCGCGACCTTCCACGGATTTGGCTGAGGCCTGACACTTCCGTCGATGCGAGTCAGAAACCGGAACGGCCCGGCAGAACGGCCCGGGGATGCACAGGGGCCACCCGCGCACCCGTCATCACGCGCTGCCCCGCGGGCAGATGCGGCTTGAAATAAAAGCCGTTGTGAACGGCGATAAAGCTCTGCTGGTGGCCAACGCCACCCTGAAAGGCGGCATCGCCAAGCGAGCCGCTAATCTCGGACCGTATCTCGTCGCGCTCACCCGCAAAGGGGTCCACCGCCGCCGGACCACCCGCAAGCGCCCCATGCTCGACCTCTGGCCCCCAGGGGTCGATCCAGCGCACTTCCCCCGCCGCCGGAACCACAAGCCCGAGCGAGAAGAGAATTGCCATAGCTGAAAGCCGCTGGCGCATCGGAGACACCTTAGTATGTTTCAAAGTGAAACATAGAGGCGCCAGAGCGCCCCTTCAAGGCAGCAGATCCGGCATTTGCCAAAGCTGACCCTCCCGTTATCCTCCCGCTCCATCAATAACGACAAAATGTCAGGGAGCATGAAATGGCGGAATATAATCGCCCGCTGCCCGCGCCGACGCCCGAGACACAGCATTTCTGGGACGGCTGCCGCGAGGAAGAATTGAGGCTGCAACGCTGCACGGCGTGCCGGGAAAGCTACTTCCCGCCCCGGCCCTTTTGCCCGGCCTGTGGCTCGCGCGAGGTTGAGATCTACAAGGCAAGCGGCAAGGCCACTCTTTATTCCTATGTCATCAATCATCGCCCGCGCCCCGATTTCGGCGCGGAGCCGCATTCCATTGCGGTCGTCACGCTGGAAGAAGGTCCGCGCATGATGACAAACATCGTCGATTGCCCGCAGACACCTGAAGCGCTCACCCTCGACATGCCCCTCGAAGTCACCTTCGAAAAGGCAAGCGAGGAAATCAGCCTGCCAAAATTCCGTCCAGCAAAGGGGTAAGACGATGAAGCAAAAGACAGTTGCCGTCGTCGGCGCCGCCGAAACGACGGAAATGGGCAAGATTCCGAACACATCGCAGCTTATGCTCCATGCCGATGCGGCGCTCAACGCGATGAAGGATGCGGGCCTCAGCCCAAAGGATATTGATGGCATCGCAACGGCGGGCGACAGCCCGGTTGAGATTGCGCATTACCTCGGCATCACACCGACATGGGTGGATGGCACAAGCGTGGGCGGTTGCTCCTTCATGTTGCATGTCCGCCATGCGGCAGCGGCGATCAATGAAGGTCTCTGCAATACGGTGCTCATCACCCATGCGGAAAGCGGTCGCTCCCGCGTGGGCGCCCGGCGCTTCAGCCGCGACCCGGCAAGCCAGCAGGGCCAGTTCGAGGTGCCCTATGGCATCACCAACCCGCCAACCATGTTCACCATCCCTGCCCTTCGCTACATGAAGACCTTCGGCATTACCGAAGAAGACCTTGCCCATGTGGCGGTCGTGCAGCGCGAATGGGCCGCGAAAAATCCGCGCGCGAGCTTCCGCGACCTCATCACGGTTGATGATGTGCTGAACTCGAAAATGATCGCCTGGCCCTTCCGCCTGCTCATGTGTTGCCTCGTGACAGATGGCGGTGGCGCACTGATTCTGACAACTGCAGAGCGTGCAAAGGACTTCCCGCAAAAACCCGTCTACATTCTCGGCACGGGTGAAAGCTGCGAGACGCCGATGATCTCGCAAATGGAAGACTTCACCACCTCCAAAGCCTTCCGCGTTTCCGGAAAGAAAGCTTTCGACGAGGCACGCATCAGCCATTCGGATGTCGATCACCTGATGATCTATGATGCTTTCGCCCATCTGCCGATCTATGGGCTTGAGGATCTCGGCTTCTGCGAACGTGGCGAAGGTGCCGCCTTCATCCGCGAAGGCAACACACGGCCCGGCGCAAAGCTGCCGCTCAACACGAATGGTGGCGGCCTCTCCTACATGCATTCGGGCATGTATGGCATGTATGCGCTTCAGGAAAGCGTGCGCCAGATGCGCGGCATCGCGCCTGCACAAGTGCCCGATGCGAAGATATCCGTTGCGCATGGTGTGGGCGGCATGTTCGCCTCTTCCGGCACCATCATCTTCTCGAACGAAGCGCCCTAAAAAAGGAGAGGCCGATATGGAACTCGCAAAGCCGCGTATAGATGTCGGCCTCTTCACGACCAATCTCGAAGCAATGCTCGACTTCTGGCAGAACGAAGTCGGGATTCCTTTCGACCATCTGCTGCCACTCGGCAATGGCTTGCAGCAACACCGCCATGATCTTCTCGGCTCCGTGCTGAAGATCAATCACGCGCGGGATGAACTGCCTGCCCTTGCGCCTTCCGGCTACCGCGAATTGCTGATCGCACGCGAAGGGCTAACGAGGCCCCGCTCGCTCACCGACCCGGATGGCAACCGCGTGACGCTTGTACCGCCCGGCCTCTATGGCATTACGCGCATCGGCCTGCGGCTCGGTGTACGAGATGTGGCTGCGCATCGCCGCTTCTATGCCGTCGCGCTCGGCCTGCCCGACGTGCCGGAACAGGGAGGTGGCAGCTTCTATTGCGGCGACAGCGTGATCCTTCTTGAGAAAGCGGAGGACGCCGTGCCCGACCTTCCCTTTGAAGGGCCGGGCTGGCGCTACATCACCATTCAGATCAGGGATGTGGACAAGGAACACGCAGCTATTCTCGCCCGTGGCGGCGCGGAAGGCCGCCCGCCGCAAACGCTTGGCAAAGTCGCGCGTATTTCCTTTATCCGTGACCCGGACGGCAACTGGATCGAGATGTCACAACGCGCATCGCTGGTTGGCTACTTGCCTGAACAGGTGGACTGACAGGCTCCCTTCTCTTCGTTAAGCTTTCCCGATTGCTATTGAGACGCCCGGAAAGTGGCGTCATCGCTCAGGGAGAGAACATGCTCAAAATCTACCACGCGAAAAATACGCGCTCTGTCCGCATCCTCTGGCTCTGCGAAGAGCTGGGTATTCCTTACGATCTGAAGACGCTCGCCTTCTCGCCGGATACGTTGCAGTCGCCCGAATATCTCGCTGTCCATCCGCTCGGCAAAGTGCCTGCCATTGAAGATGAGGGCGAGGTGATGAACGAGTCAGGGGCCATCTCCCAATATCTGCTGGAAAAGCACGGCAATGGCCGCCTTGAGCCGAAGCCGGGCAGCGCGAAGCGCAAGCGCTTTCTCCACTGGTTCCACTTCGCGGAAGCAACGCTGATGGTGCCGATCGGCAATATCGCACAGCACACGCTCATCCGCCCCGAAGACAAGCGTATTCCGCAAGTTGCCGCCGAGGCGGTGGAGAGCACGAAGAAGATGCTCGCCATTGTAGAAGCGAACCTCGAAGGCCTTGAATATATTTGCGGCGACGAGTTCACTGCAGCAGATATCATGCTCGGCTATGCGCTGATGCTCTGCAGCCTGTTCGGCCTGCTGACGAATGAGTTCCCGAAGGTGAAAGCCTATTACGAGCGCATCTCCTCGCGCCCTGCCTTTGCGAAGGCAACTGCCTGACGGGAGGCAACACGAAAAGCGGGAAAGGCCTGCCATGGGATACAAGACCATCACCGTGAAACCGATCTCCGGCGCGCTGAGTACCGCGATTGAAGGTGTGGACCTCCCGAAGGAGCTTTCCAACGAGACCTTCGACGATATCCATGAGGCCTTTCTCGATCATGTGGTGATCTTCTTCCGCGCTCAGCTATCGCCGCCATATGGAACGTGTGACGGTGGAAGGCGAGCAGCCTTTCTGACGCCCGCTCGCCGCGCCGATTAACCGAAACCCAGCTTTTTCCTTGGATCACACGGTTAGCGGAGGCATGATCCTTCCGGGGAATCGGAACGGAAGGGGGGAAGCGTGACCGGATCATTCGCCAAATTACTCGCCGCCACGGCAGCCACCTGGGCTCTCTGCACCACCGCCTTTGCTGACGTTACGCTGCCGCCGGAAAGCGATCCGGTCGCGCGCGGGCTCGCGATTGTCGAGGAAATGGACAGCCGCGATCGTGGCTGGGGCGATGCCTATGCCGACATGAAAATGGTGCTGACCAACGCGGCAGGCGCGACAAGCGAGCGCCAGCTCCGCTTCACCATGCTGGAGCGCACGGGCGAGAATGAAGGCGATTTGAGCCTGATGGTCTTCGACCGACCGCTCGATGTCGCGGGCACGGCCCTCCTCACACATGCTTATGTCGGCAAGCCGGATGACCAGTGGCTTTATCTTCCTGCGGTGAAGCGCGTGAAGCGTATCTCCTCCGCCAATAAATCCGGTCCCTTTGTCGGCAGCGAATTTGCCTTTGAAGATCTAGCCGCGCAGGAGATTGGCAAGTTCACCTATAGCTGGCTGCGCGATGAGCCTTGCGGCGAGCGCGAGTGTCATGTCGTGGAGCGCGTGCCCGCCTATGAAGGTTCGGGTTATACACGTCAGATCGTCTGGATCGATACGAGCGACTATCTGCTCCGCAAGATCGACTATCACGACCGCAAATCCTCGCTGCTGAAAACCCTCACCATCAGCGGCTATGACAATTATCTCGAAGGTATCTGGCGGCCGCGTGAACTTGAAATGTTGAACCATGAGAACGGCAAGAAAACGCAGCTCATATGGCAAGACTACCGCTTCCGCACCGGGCTGACGGAAAACGACTTTGCACCGGCAAGTCTTGAGCGGGCACGCTGACTTCATCCGGGGCCGGGAGCGTATCTTGAAAATACGGCACATACGGAAAGGACAGATGGCGTCCGCCTTCTGCGGGGCGGCGCTGGCGCTTGCTTCTGCACCTGCATGTGCGGATGAGTTCACGCTGCGCGGCTATATCGAGCCGGAAGCGCGCATCTTCACGGAAAGCGCCTCAAGCCCACGCCAGAAGGATGCCGGTCTCTCTGTCGCCGCCGAAGCGACCTTCCAATACCTGCCCGAAAGCAATGACGGCTCCTTTGTCTTCACGCCCTTCTTCCGTCTCGACCAGCGCGACAGCGAACGCAGCCATTGGGATATTCGTGAAGCGCGCTATGCGCATTATGGCAGCGACTGGGAAATCAGGGTCGGCATCGACAAGATTTTCTGGGGTGTCACCGAAGCGGTTCATCTGGTCGATGTCGTCAATCAGGTCGATCTGATCGAAGACCCGATCAAGCAGGAAGAAAAACTCGGCCAGCCCATGCTACGGCTGCGCAGCTTTCAGTCATTTGGCACACTTGAAGCCTTCATCTTGCCAGGCTTCAGGGAGCGCACCTTCCCCGGAAAGGATGGCCGCCCCGCAACCAACATCCCCGTGGATCAGAAGCTCACGCAGTATGAAAGCGGCGCAAAGGAATGGC
>JBAYOU010000107.1:0-5670 GCA_041678065.1 Parvibaculum sp.
AACACCGCGATCCAGCGCGACGATCATCGCCGCATAGGTGCGCAGCGTGTGATCCTCGATGTGGGAGAGCGCGTCATAGTCTGACTTCAGCGCCTGAAGCGGCGTGTGCGGCGCGTTATAGGCAAGATAGAGGAAGAAAGGCCGATTCCTGTTCGCACGGATGACTTTCACCGCCTCATTGGAGAGGTAGTCCGTCATATATTCTGAAGGCTCGAAATTCTCGCTGCCATTGAACTGCACGGAAAAGGGAAGATTGGCCCAGAGGAAGCGATCAATCGGATCATAGTCCTGATAGGAATTGACGATATTCGGATCATTCTTCTTTCCGAAAAGAGATGCGCCACGCATGAAGCCGAGTGCTTCGTCGAAGCCACGGTCCTCGGGGCGTGAGCCTTCCGTGCCGCCAAGATGCCATTTGCCCAGCATCGCCGTGTGATAGCCGCGCTCCTTCAACATTTGCGAGATATAGACCTCGTCCAGCGGCACGCTCATCTCGTTGACATGGGGCGCGTCCTTTGCGCGGTCGGCGAAATAGACGGCATCATCGCCCGAGAAAGAGGCAATTGTTTCTGCGAACTCGGGCGGCGCAGGCGTGAATTCGAACCCGAAGCGGGTGGCGAAGCGGCCCGTCATGATTGCGGCGCGTGAAGGGGCACAGGTCGCATTGCCCGAATAGCCATTGGTGAAGGTCGCGCCTTTATGCGCCAGCGCATCAATATTGGGCGTGGGCACTGTCCCGCCCGCAAGCCCGCCGCCGCCGAAGGTAAGATCGTTGAAACCGAGGTCATCCACTAGGATGAGAACGATGTTCGGCGCTCTCTCCGCAGGCGAAGCTTCTGCTTCCGCTGGCCCCTCGTCCCAAACCACTTCGCGGTTGGGCTGTACCGGATTCCTGATCCCCTCGACGATGCCTGGCAGGTAATACCAGTAGCGATTGAAGAGGATGGCGCCCACCGCAACAAGTATGACCAGTGCACCAATGATTATCGCGCCCCGCTTACCGATTTTCATGGCAGCCGCCCTCCCGAGTTAATGCATACCATTAATCTAGGCCACCAGAAATAAATCGGCAAGTCGAATGTCAATACTGGGTCGGTGAAAGAATCAGGCGGCGGGACGTGGCCTCCGCGCGGTGCCCTGCCCTCTATGAAAGCGCCGCTCGCCTGCAAAATCGCTACGAGCGAATGGGCGGCGTTCCGGCTCTTCATCCAGAAAATCACGGATCAGGGGAATCACCTCGCGGGCGCGCGACACAAGGAAGAGATGGCCACCCGGCACGATTTCGAGCCGCGCGCCGGGGATGAGCGAGGCCAGAAAGCGACCGTTCACCTTCGGCACGATCTGGTCATTCTCGCCCGCAAGAACCAGCGTATCAACACGCAGGAAGGGAAGGAAAGGAACACTCGTCCAGCCCATGCCTGCCAGTAATTGATAGAGGTAACCGCGCAGCGTGGGTGCGCGAAGGCGATTTGCATGGTCGCCCGCGCCATCAGCCTCATCGCCATAGAGCGTTTCAAAATGCTGCATCATGTAATCAGCATTCATGTAGCGGCGTGGATGGGCGAGCTTTGCAAGGGCTGCAGGCTTGCCCGGCACCATGAGGAAGCCGGCAGAGGTTGCCGCGAGAATGAGTCGGTTCACGCGTGAGCCATATTGAAAGGCGAATTGCTGCGCCATGGCCCCGCCCCAGGAGACGCCCATCACATCAACTTCGCTGTAGCCAAGCTCATCGAGAATGCCTGCTGCCATGCGGGCAAATTGCCACGGGCGATAGGGCAAGGCGGCTGCGGGCGAACCGCCCACGCCGGGCGCATCAAAGGTGATGATATCGCGGTTGGGCAATTCCTCGGCGAGGGGCGCAATCAGTTCGATATTGGCGCCGATGCCGTTGAAGAAAAATAGGGGTCGTCCCGGCCCCTTGCCTTCCCAAACGGCGGTTCGGAGAATGTTCGACCCCACCCTGATGTCTCGATAAACAGGCTTTCTGTCACTCATACGGGGCCGACCTTTCGACTCACTCGGAGAAGCTCAGCCTAATACATAAGTGCCCGGAGCGGGATCCATAGGCTTGAATTTGCGGGAACCGAGTTTTTTTGGTGCCGGAATCTCTTCTCCCGAGCGTTCGTTGAGCCAGCTTGCCCAGCGTTCCCACCACGAACCCTGCACTTCCGAGGCGCTTGCGGCCCATTCATCTGCCGTGGCCGGAAGATTATCGTTAATGAAGTATTTCGCCTTGGGATTCCCGGGTGGGTTCAGGATAGCCTGAATATGGCCGCTGTTTGAAAGAACAAACTCGCGCTTGCCGCCAAGCATCTGTGTGGTGCGGTAACAAGCCTTCCACGGCGTGATGTGGTCCGTTACACCGCCCACGATGAAGGCATCGATATCGACCTTTCCGAGATCAATCGTCTCGCCAAGAATGCTCTCCTTGCCGGGGTTGGCGAAAGGCTGTGTTTCGTAAAGCGAGAGATAGTCCGAGTGCAGAGCGGCGGACAGATTCGTGGAATCATTGTTCCAGTAGAGAACATCGAAAGCCGGTGGCTTCTGGCCGTGAAGATAATTGTTCACGACATAGTTCCAGACGAGATCGTTCGGCCTCAACCATGCGAAAACGCGTGAGAGGTCAGAGCCTGCCAACACGCCCTTCTTGGCAGATCGCTTACGCGCCATTTCAATGCCGCGCTTCGTGACAAGCACGCCGACATCGCTGTCTTCCATGCGCGGATCAAGCACGCAGACCCAGAAGGTGACGGAGTTGACGCGGCGATCATTTTTGGCAGCGAGATAGCTGAGCAGGGTGGCGGTGGTGATGCCGCCGGAGCAGCCGCCGGAAATATTGACCTTTTCCGAACCTGTGATGGCGGTAACAACGCCGATTACATCTACGAGCGCTGCCACATAATCAGCCAGCCCCCAGTCGCGATGCTCCGGCCCTGGATTGCGCCAGCTTACCACAAAGACCTGAAAACCCTGATCCACGAGGTAGCGCGACATACTCTTCTCGGGCGTTAGATCAAGGACATAATATTTATTGATCTGTGGCGGCACGAAAAGAAGCGGCATCGCACGCACATTGCCAGTTTTCGGCGTGTACTGAAGAAGTTCCAACATCTCCGTGCGATAGACAACGGCACCTTCGGTGGTGGCAAGGTTCTCACCCACCTTGAAGGGTGTCTTGTCCACCTGAGAGGGCATGCCGTGATTGTTGCGCAGATCATCCAGCGCATGGCGCAAGCCCTGCACCAACGAGAGGCCGCCCGTATCAACCGCGAGTTTCACCGCCGAGGGATTGCCTGGCAGGCTGTTCGTCGGCGCGAGCGCATCAATCATGATGTCGGCCACAAGCATGGCGCGGCCATGCTCAACCGGGTCGAGATCAAGCGACTTGATGAAGTCATGCATCTCGCTCTGGAAAGCGAGCCAACCCTGCATGAGGCGGCGATAGACCGGGCTCAACAGCCAGGCGCGGTCAACGAAGCGACGGTCCTTTGGCTCCGGCGCAAATTTCGTCTCGCCCCCCAGAATGTCCACGACATTGCGGCCGAAGGAGCCGACATGCTGCATGAAGGTGAAGGGATTGCGGGCCGCACCGCCGATGATCGAGCCGATGGCGGCGAGCACATCTTCGCGGCTGATGCCTACAATGGGGCTGAGCACATTTGGCGTCTCCGCTGCCTCTTCGGCTATCCCTGCACCGATATCGTCCCTCCGCCTCGCCATCATGCCCTCCCCGGCCTGTTTCTTTGCGCCCGGCCTTCTCTCCCTGGAAGGCTGCCCCGGACGCTCTCTTTCCGTTGCGGCAGGACGATATGATGCGCCGGGCGCGCAAAGGCCACAAGGCTAAAGGAGAGAAGAAGAGCCGGATCAGTCACCCAGCAGGGTGTTGACGCCGATATTGAGCTGGCCCGCGAGCCCGGCTTCACGATGTACTTCGATGGCCTTGTATTCCGGCATCATCACCATATCAAAGAAGGCCTTGCGGGAGGGGTAGCGGACAAGTGCAACCTGATCCCACAGATCATCGACATGGCCGATCATCAGCCCGTCAACCGCGCCGGCGTAAAGCATCTTGCCGCCAAGCCCCTCCACGATCTTTTTGACCTCGAGACCATAGCGCGTATAGGCCTCGGCGCCACTCAGATGGGCGTCACGTCCATCAGGATATGCCGCGCACTCGCGAAACTTCAGCATGTTGAGCATGACGACGGGGCCATCCTGATCCGTGCCTGCGCGGGCGAAAAACTCCTTCAACTGCTCATCACTCGGGTGGTTCGCGTTTTCGACTTTCATGACCGTCTCCCTGCCCCTCCCGATTGACGACGGGACGGGGTCATTATATTGACATTGTTTGTGTCATTTTATCGGCGGTTTCCTTACACCGGTCAAGCGAGTGCCCGTCGAAGCGGATTTGCAGCGCGTCTGCGCCCGGAATATGAGACGATGGGTGCTTAATGATGCGGCTCGTGAGGAGACCAGATGAACATTCAGATCCGGGAGTTTGTGGTCAATCGGCAAGATTTGGGAACAAGCCGATGGATCGACAGGACGGCCAGCCTCGGGGCCGGGCAGGTTCTCGTCGAAATCGAAAAGTTCGCGCTCACTGCGAATAACATCACCTATGCGGTGGCGGGCGACATGCTCAACTACTGGTCATTCTTTCCCGCTGAAGCAGGCTGGGGAAAGATTCCGGTGTGGGGCTTTGCGCGCGTCATCAAATCGAACTGCCCGAACATTGCTGACGGCGAGCGCATTTACGGCTATCTGCCCATGGCGACGCATCTTGTGATGCAGCCGGAGAAGATCAGCGCGGGGAGCTTCCTCGACCTTTATGAGCAGCGGCGGGAGCTGCATCCCGTTTATAACAGCTATGTTCGGGTGAGGGGCGAAAGGGCTCATGAGGATCTCGAGCCGATCCTGCGCCCGCTCTACACCACATCTTTCCTGATCGATGACTGGCTCGCCGACAATGAGTTCTTCGGCGCGAAGCAGGTGCTGAGCATCAGCGCTTCGTCCAAGACGGGACTGGGTCTTGCCTATGGCCTGCATCAGCGCCGCCCCTCCGGCCCCGCCGTGATCGGCCTTACATCAAAGCGCAACAAGAGCTTCGTCGAAGGTCTCGGCTTCTATGACATGGTCGTCACCTATGACGATATCGAGAGCCTTGATCCGTCCCTTCCCGCGGCGGCGGTTGATTTTGCGGGCGATGGCGCAGTGCTCTCCGCTATCCATCATCATTTCGGCGACAAGCTGGTCGAGAGCACGGCGGTCGGCATCTCGCACAAGGACGCTCCCCGCGCGCCCTCCAATCTGCCGGGCGCTGCACCGCGCTTCTTCTTTGCACCTGACCAGATGAAAAAGCGGACAGAGGAATGGGGGCGTGAGGGTTATGAGAAGCGGCTTGGCGAAAGCTGGAATGCATTTGCGGCAGCGTCGGCCAAATGGATGAAGCTTGAGCGAGACTCGGGCGAAGACGCCATTGCGAAAGTCTATACGGACATGCTGGCAGGAAGCATCGACCCGTCGCGAGGGCACCTCCTGTCACTGAAGTAGACCGTCAACATTCGGGGGAAGCGATAATGGCACTTGAGACACCTCTGCTTCTGAGCGGCGCGCCGGGTTCGCCCTATACGCGCAAGATGCTGGCCGTTTTGCGCTACCGGCATCTGCCCT
>JBAYOU010000108.1:0-5660 GCA_041678065.1 Parvibaculum sp.
CCGGCCTTGAATTTCGGCTGTTTCGACGCCGGGATTTGGATCGTCTCGCCGGTGCGCGGATTGCGGCCCTCGGTCGCTGCGCGGTTCGAGACGTTGAACGTACCAAAACCGACGAGGCGGACTTCCTCGCCCTTTTTCAGCGTTTCCGTGATGATATCGAAGACATAATCGACGGCCTTCGTCGCATCGGTCTTCGACAGACCGCTCCGGTCGGCCACTTCTGCAATCAGGTCATTCTTGTTCACGGTGAGGCCCCTCTCCAGATGCGATGGCGGGAATCAAACGTTCCCCTAAGACTCGGGACTCTACCCGTCGGCCAAGAAGGGGGTCAAAGTAAAATCGCAGGATTTCTGCGGAAAATCCGAGATTCTCGCGAATAAAAAACGGGAGCCCGAGGGCTCCCGCTTCTTGTTTGTCGCTTTTGCGAGATCTGGCGCTCGTTTTAATGCGCCATAATCTGCTCAGCAGCGTCCGGGGCCTTCTTTCCGGCCTGCTCTGCGAGCCAGGCTTCCTCATCCCATTCGATGGGCTCAGGCATGCGGGTCAGCGCATTCTTCAGCACTTCATCGATGGTGTTCACCGGCACGATTTCCAGCGCATTCTTCACATTGTCCGGAATCTCGGCCAGATCCTTGGCGTTATCCTGCGGGATCAGCACTTTCTTGATGCCGCCGCGCAGCGCTGCGAGGAGCTTTTCCTTCAACCCGCCAATCGGCAATACACGACCGCGCAGGGTCATCTCGCCGGTCATGGCGACATCTTTGCGGACCGGGATGCCGGTCATCACCGAGACGATGGCGGTCGTCATGGCCGTGCCTGCCGAAGGGCCATCCTTCGGGGTCGCGCCTTCGGGGACGTGGACGTGAATGTCACGCCGGTCGAAGAGCGGCGGCTCTATGCCGAAGCGGGTTGCCCGCGAGCGGACATAGGAATTGGCGGCCGAGATGGACTCCTTCATCACATCGCGCAGGTTGCCCGTCACCGTCATGCGGCCCTTGCCGGGCATCATGACGCCTTCAATGGTAAGCAACTCGCCGCCGACTTCGGTCCAGGCAAGCCCTGTCACGATGCCGACCTGGTCTTCGCCTTCAGCCTCGCCATAGCGGTACTTCGGAACGCCCGCATAGTCGGCGATGTTGTCGATGGTGAGGGCGACCGACTTCTTGTCCGGGTTGGTGAGGATTTCCTTCACCGCCTTGCGTGCGAGATTGTTCAGTTCGCGCTCAAGGTTTCGGACGCCAGCCTCACGCGTGTAAACGCGAATGAGGTGGCGCAGCGCCTCATCATCAATGGACCACTCACCCTTGCGCAGACCATGCGCCTCGACAGCCTTGTCGATCAGATGGCGGCGGCTGATTTCGACCTTCTCATCTTCCGTGTAACCGGCAATACGGATGATTTCCATCCGGTCCAGCAGCGGCTCGGGAATATTGAGTGTGTTCGCCGTCGTCACGAACATGACGTCGGAAAGGTCGTAATCGACTTCGAGATAGTGATCCGCGAAGGAATCGTTCTGCTCGGGATCAAGCACCTCAAGCAATGCCGCTGAAGGATCGCCACGGAAATCCGAGCCCATCTTGTCGATCTCGTCGAGCAGGAAGAGCGGGTTCGTGTGCTTCACCTTCTTCATCGACTGGATGACCTTGCCGGGCATCGAGCCGATATAGGTGCGGCGATGACCACGGATTTCGGCTTCATCGCGAACGCCGCCAAGCGACATGCGCACGAAGTCGCGCCCGGTCGCCTTCGCGATCGACTTGCCAAGCGAGGTCTTGCCGACGCCGGGCGGGCCGACGAGGCAGAGGATCGGGCCCTTCAGCTTGTTGGACCGGCTCTGCACGGCAAGATACTCAACGATGCGTTCCTTGACCTTGTCGAGACCGTAGTGATCCGTGTCGAGGATCTTCTGCGCATGGCCGAGATCCTTCTTCACGCGGCTGCGCGTCTTCCACGGCACGGAAAGCAGCCAGTCGAGATAGTTGCGCACGACGGTAGCCTCAGCGGACATGGGGCTCATCTGCTTGAGCTTCTTCAACTCAGCCATGGCCTTTTCATGGGCTTCCTTGGAGAGCTTGGTCTTCTGGATGCGCTCTTCGAGCTCGCGCATCTCGTCCTTGCCCTCTTCGCCGTCGCCGAGCTCCTTCTGAATGGCCTTGAGTTGCTCGTTCAGATAGTACTCGCGCTGCGTCTTCTCCATCTGGCGCTTCACGCGCGAGCGGATGCGCTTCTCCACCTGGAGGACGCTGATCTCACCTTCCATCAGGGAGTAGACGCGTTCCAGCCGCTCGGCGACCGACGCCATTTCGAGAAGTTCCTGCTTCTCGGGTATCTTGATGTTGATATGGCTCGCAACGGTGTCAGCAAGTTTTGCCGGATCATCGATCTGACCGATCGAACCCAGCACCTCCGGCGGCACCTTCTTGTTCAGCTTCACATAGCCTTCGAACTGCGAGACGACAGAACGCGACAGCCCTTCAAGCTGCTCGCCATCCCCCTCATCTTCCGCAACGAGTTCGATCTCGGCTTCAAAGAACGCCTCATTGCCCGTGTAGCGCTTCACGCGCGCCCGACGCACACCTTCAACCAGCACCTTCACAGTGTTGTCGGGGAGCTTCAGGAGTTGGAGCACGGTACCGATGGTGCCGATCTCATAGATTTCATCCGTCTCCGGATTATCGTCGGCTGCGTTCTTCTGGGCGACGAGCATGATCTGCTTGTCGTCTTGCATCACGTTTTCGAGCGCATGCACCGACTTTTCGCGACCGACGAAGAGCGGCACGATCATGTGCGGAAAAACGACAATGTCGCGGAGCGGGAGAACCGGGAGCACGAGCACCTCGCTCTTGCCCTGCTCTTCTGCCTGCCTGTTTTCGTTCTTGTCTGTCATGCTCACATACCTGCGTTACAAATGACTGCCGCCCGTCGCGAGAACCAGCCTACCATTCGAATCTGAACGAATGCTGATTTGCCGCATGTCCGTCCAAGATAGCGGGATTCGGGGGACGCCGGGGTTTGATCGCACCGGCTTTGGACGGTTATCCACCGGGAACTTCCTGTTCCGTGGATTGGGCGCCTGACGGGCAGCCCTGTTGAAAAGAAAATGGCCTCGAACGCTCGCGCTTTCAAGGCCACTTTCTACTTCACAAAATGTAGGGTTTCTGCGCTGTGCCGTTGCGTCAACTTCAGGCGCCAGTGCCCACATCCCCCTGCCGTTCGACATAGATGTAGAGCGGGCGCGCCTTGCCTTCGACAACCTCACCGCTGATGACCACCTCCTCAACACCTTCCAGCGTCGGCAGGTCGAACATCGTATCGAGCAGGATCGATTCCAGAATGGAGCGCAGTCCGCGCGCGCCGGTCTTGCGCTCGATCGCCTTGCGGGCGATGGCGCGCAGAGCTTCATCGGAAAAGGTGAGTCTCACATTCTCCATTTCGAAGAGGCGTTCATACTGCTTGACCAGTGCATTCTTCGGCTGGGTGAGGATCGTGACGAGCGCTTCCTCGTCCAGATCTTCCAACGTCGCGAGAACCGGCATACGACCGACAAATTCGGGAATCAGGCCGAACTTCAGCAGGTCTTCCGGCTCGAGATCCTTCAGAACGTCACCCGTACGGCGATCTTCGACATCCTGCACTTTCGCACCGAAGCCGATGCCCGCACCCTTGCCGCGCTGGCTGATGATCTTTTCAAGGCCCGCAAAAGCGCCACCACAGATGAACAGGATGTTCGTCGTGTCCACCTGCAGGAACTCCTGCTGCGGATGCTTGCGCCCGCCCTGCGGCGGCACGGAGGCAACGGTGCCTTCCATGATCTTCAGCAGAGCCTGCTGCACGCCTTCACCCGACACATCACGCGTGATCGACGGGTTGTCGGACTTGCGGCTGATCTTGTCCACCTCGTCGATATAGACGATGCCGCGCTGCGCGCGCTCGACATTGTAGTCGGCGGACTGGAGCAGCTTGAGGATGATGTTCTCTACATCCTCACCCACATAGCCTGCTTCCGTCAGCGTGGTCGCATCTGCCATGGTGAAGGGCACATCGAGGATGCGCGCCAGCGTCTGCGCGAGCAGTGTCTTGCCGCAACCGGTGGGACCGATCAGCAGGATGTTCGACTTTGCCAGTTCGACATCATTGTTCTTTGCAGCGTGATTCAGGCGTTTGTAGTGGTTGTGAACGGCCACGGAGAGCACGCGTTTTGCATGCTTCTGCCCGATCACATAATCATCAAGAACCGCGCAGATTTCCTGCGGCGAGGGAACGCCATCACGCGACTTCACCAGCGAGGATTTGTTTTCCTCGCGAATGATGTCCATGCAGAGTTCAACACATTCGTCGCAGATAAAGACGGTCGGCCCGGCAATCAGCTTCCTGACCTCATGCTGGCTTTTGCCGCAGAAGGAACAGTAGAGCGTGTTCTTGGAGTCGCCGCCGCTCACCTTACTCATAAGAACTCCTTAGTCACCCACGGGCCTTTTTCCTGCTCATCAGGATCAATGCACCAAAACCGTGCCTGCCTCGAAGAGCCCGATCAAGGAACCCCTTCGTTCATCCACAAATGGGGCTCCGCAAACGCAGATCCAGACCTGCTAATTCAGTATCCATACGAGCATGTTATCCGTCGGGGGATCAACATTTCATTACCCCCGATACCCTACCCCCGCCTTTGCCGGGGGTTAACCCAGCGCTCACAAGCGCCGAAAGCCAGCGAACCGGCCCGGGTAAACCTCGAGAGCCTGCGAAAAACATGCAAAACGAAGCTATTTTCGAGCTTACTTCGTCGTATTTGTCGAGCGCGCAACTCCTACATGGTCCACAATGCCAAATTCCATGGCCCGCTCCGGGCTCATGAAATTGTCACGCTCCAGCGCATCCTCGACCGCCTTCAGGCTCTGGCCGGTGTGCTTCACATAGATATTGTTCAGGCGCTCACGAATCGCAATTGTCTCGCGTGCGTGAATTTCAATGTCGGTCGCCTGACCCTGGAAGCCGCCCGAAGGCTGGTGAACCATGATACGCGCATTTGGCAGGGCGTGGCGCATGCCTTTCTCGCCTGCGGCAAGAAGTAGCGACCCCATGGAAGCGGCCTGCCCCATGCAGACTGTCGCAACCGGCGGACGGATATGCTGCATCGTGTCGTAGATAGCAAGACCCGACGTCACCACGCCGCCCGGCGAATTGATGTACATGGAGATTTCCTTCTTCGGATTCTCCGCTTCGAGGAAGAGAAGCTGCGCCGTCACCAGCATTGCCATGCTGTCTTCAATGGGACCGGCAACAAAGATGATGTGCTCCTTAAGCAGGCGCGAGAAAATGTCATAAGCACGCTCACCCCGGTTGGTCTGCTCGACGACCATCGGCACGAGGTTCATGTATGTATCGATGGGGTCTTTCATTTTCTCTCCTGGAGCAACGAACTTTAGAGGCCTTCAGCCTGTTTAGCAGCGGGAGCCATTATCCTGCAAAGAGCGCAAACATGGTGCTCCCATGCAGAAAGGCATGAAACTGAATAGTCCGAATCGGTAAATGGACGGTTCAGAACCTTAGCGCAAGCTATATAGGGACGGGAACGCCAGATTTCGCCCCCTTGTTGCGCAGGGTTTTTCACCCCGTCTTAAAGCCCCGAAAGCGTTTGATTCCGCAACGGAAGGGCAAGCCTA
>JBAYOU010000109.1:0-5658 GCA_041678065.1 Parvibaculum sp.
CCCGCCCGTCTCGGCAAGAACCTTCGTGATCGCCGCCGTCAGAGACGTCTTCCCGTGGTCGACATGTCCAATCGTACCGATGTTGCAGTGCGGCTTGTTCCGCTCAAACTTCTCTTTGGCCATGGGCGTCTAGCTACCTCAGTTGTCTCTGCTTCGTTGTCCTGTCAGGCGGTTCGCAAGAGCCCGTTTGGCCCGTCTGGCGACCACCCCGCCTTCTCGTCTCTTAAATATCTGACCCAAGCTGCAATGCAGCAAAGGCTTGGAGCGGGTGAAGGGAATCGAACCCTCGTCATCAGCTTGGAAGGCTGTTGCTCTACCATTGAGCTACACCCGCGCAACTGGTTCGAACTCTTCAGTCTCCCCGTCGTTCTGTCATCCCTGCCCCGGGCGCGGCGCGCATCCGCCTGGCGGCACAAGCCCGTGGCAAGGATTGGTGGAGGGGGTTGGATTCGAACCAACGTAGGCATAGCCAACGGATTTACAGTCCGTCCCCTTTAGCCACTCGGGCACCCCTCCGTGTCCGATGTTAAATGTCTTGAAATCCCGATATGTTGCGGATGCAGTTGATAGTGCTGGCCTCTACCGGACACGCGCGGCTTTATTCAGCTTTGCCGGTCCTGTGTCAACTAAAATCCCGGTCCTGAAAGCGTGAACACCCCCGCAGCGTGCCTCAAGCCAATGCCGCTGGCCAAGGCATACTGTTCGGGGGCGTTTGCAAGAGCCCGGATGGCGCAATATAAGCGCACCCATGAGCAGACGCAAGCAGCCCCGCCCAACTCATCCCTCCGCCCCTCAAAACAGTGGTGAACGCAACGCGCCTCGGCGCGGAAAGCAAGGGGCCAAGCCCGGGCGTGGCCCCGCACAAAGCGGCGGAGACGTCTATCTATATGGTTTTCATGCTGTTTTGGCCGCTTTGGCGAATCCCGAACGAGCCGCAGAGCGCCTTCTCCTCACCCGTAATGCCGAGGCGGAACTTGCCCGGCAGGGGGTGAATCTGCCGATTTCCCCGGAAATCACCGATACCGACACGCTGAGCGCCCTGCTGCCAGCGGGTGCCGTCCATCAGGGAATCGCGCTGCGGGCCTCTCCCTTGCCCGATCTCGATGTTTTTGACGCCTGCGAGGGCGCGACGCGCGTGGTCGTGCTGGATCAGGTGACGGATCCACATAATTTCGGAGCGATTCTCCGCTCTGCAGCCGTTTTCGGGGCCGAAGCGCTCGTCACCACCGAGCGAAACAGCCCGGCTTTGGGCGGCGCACTCGCAAAAGCAGCTTCTGGTGGCCTTGAAAGGGTGAAGATCGCCCGGATCGCGAATCTCGTCCGCGCCATCGAACAGCTCAAGGAACTCGGATTCGAAGTCATCGGCCTTGATGGGGAGGGCGAAATGTCGCTCCCCGATATGGCGCTTTCTCCCCGCGTGGCGCTGGTTCTGGGCGCAGAGGGTGCTGGCCTCCGCCGCCTGACGCGGGAGCATTGCGACCTCCTCGCCCGCCTTCCGGCCGCAGGAGACATGAAAAGCCTCAACGTCTCGAACGCCGCGGCGGTCGCTCTATACGAACTCTTTCGCCGCCAAAGCAGCTAGACCAGAGCAGCTAAACGCACGGCTTTGCGCTGTCCGCCGTTGAAACCTGCCCACCCCTGGTGTAGTAGCTTTCGCCACGGTCGCCCTTGTAGCTCAGTTGGTAGAGCACCTGATTTGTAATCAGGGGGTCGCGGGTTCAAATCCTGCCGGGGGCACCATTTTCCCGCCGCACCGTTCAGCCTTCGATCTCGTAATGAATCGGCTTGAACGTCCCGCCATTTGACGCATAGGCGGAGCATGCGGTTATCCCGATCACAACATCCATCAGCGCCTTCAGGCGGATAAAATCGCCTGCCTTGCTGAGGGGCGGCAGAACGCGAAGACGGCCGCTTTCACCATCCACTTCCACATTCATGAAGAGGTTGAAGGCACAGGGAATCTGATCCGGCATAATGCCATAGGGCGCGAGGGCTTCCGCAAGATTACCCATGCAGCCGCGATGCACGGGACTATCCTGGTAGAAGTGCCGAAAGGTCGCCTCGCTGCACGGCGTCAGCAGGAAGTCATGACGACCAACCGTGTCTTCCACGATTTCCAGCATCGGGTTTGACCTGTTCGACCAGAGGCGATGGCCCTTTGAAAGGCGAATCGTCTCCTCATAATCGAAGGTCCGCCCATTCGAGATCACCTCGTCTTTGTCCTTCTCGCTGAAGGCAAGAAGGTCGCTCACTTGCTCTCCCAGCGGGTCGGTGACACGCAGCACCTGTCCGGCCTCAAGAATGAGGGCGGTGCCGCTTCGTGGTTCTATGACTTCAATCATTATCACGCCCGCGGGTCTTTGAAGGGGCATTTCCACTCCAGCCCCACTTGTCTGCCGCTATATTGCCGCGCCTCGCTCACTTCGCCGTGCCGCGCGAGCATCGGGTTTATGTCACCGGCAATCTGCTTGTCGCGAAGCAGGATTTTTTCTCGCATCTTTTCATAGCGACCTTCTTCGCGCAGACGCTCGAACTGATCGTGAAGATTGAAAACAAGCGTGGGGTTTGGAAAGCGTCGGGCCGGACGGGAAGCATTCGGATGCAGGCCGACAATGAAGAACGCCTCTCCGCCAAAGCTGAGCGAAAAATGGGGGTCGTTCGGATCAGCACTGGTGCGGTGGTCATAGGGTTGACCAAGCCAGTGATCCTTGTCCGCGAAGGACTGAATGCGCTCCCACATCGCCGCCTCAAACTCTATCTCCCTGAGATCAAGCGGCCCGTCGAACACGACTGCAAGGCTCCGCAGGCCGGCGGGATCCTTTTTGTACTCATGGGACCAGCGCAGCAACATTTCATGTATCCGCACATCGTCCCAATTGCTTGTCAGGGAGTGGCAGGCAAGCACCTTGAGCGACCCACGGGCCAAGGCGGATTTCGCCCCAACACAAGGGAAGGCAGGGTCGGCAATACGCTCGATAATCCTCTCTTCCAACTCCTCGGCGTTCACAGAAACGGCCATCTCACCACTCGTCACATACGCTTGTACTCTGGCAACTTGAACAATCGAGCTTCAAGCCGGTTCCGTGACATAGCGTCACTCGGTTCCATGCGGCATCGCTCCTGCTATATTCCGGGCTCGTCTGGAGATTTGGTTGAAGGAGCCTGCCCCATGTCGATGCCACCCGGCATCCGCCAGCGCGCCGAAGCGCTGACAGCGTCTGAAAAGGCAAAATTCGTCGAATTGCATCCGCGCTCCCGTCAGATGGCGGCAGAGGCGGCTGCGCATTTTCCGGGCGGCGTACCGCTCCACTGGATGCTCGACTGGGAAACACCCTTCCCGCTTTTCGTTCGCTCAGCAAAAGGCTCAACCGTCACCGATGTCGACGGGCATCACTATGCGGATTTCTGCCTCGGCGACACGGGCGCCATGTTCGGCCATTCGCCGGAGCCGGTGGCAAAAGCAATCGCGGCGCAGGCGACGGGCGGCCTTACCGCCATGCTCCCTTCCGATCTTACCGCCCATGTCGGAAAGCTTCTCGCAAGCCGCTTCGGCCTTCCCTTTTGGCAAGTCACGGCAACGGCGAGCGATGCAAACCGCGCAGTGGTGCGCTGGGCACGCGCGCTGACAGGCCGCAAGAAAGTTCTTGTCTTTGATGGCTGCTATCACGGACAGGTGGAAGACGCCTTTGTGAAACTCGAAGGCGACGAAACACGCATGAAGCAAAGCCTTCTCGGGCAGGTCACAGACATTGCCGAAACGAGCGTCGCCGCGCCGTTCAACGATCTTGAGGCGGTCGAGGCACTGCTCGCCAAGGGTGACATCGCCCTCATCCTGACCGAGCCTGCCCTCACCAACACCGCCATGGTGCTGCCGAAGGAGGGGTTCATGGAAGGGCTCCTTGCTGCAGCACGCCGCCACGGAACGCTTGTCTGCATCGATGAAACGCACACCATCTCCACCGGTCCCGGCGGTTTCATCCGTTCCCGGAATATAGAACCTGATTTCTTCGTACTCGGAAAGCCGATCGCGGGCGGGCTTGCCGCTGCCGTTTTCGGCTTCACGGCGGAAGTCGAGACGCGCATGGCTCATGTCCTTCAAACCAAGACACCCGGTTATTCCGGCATCGGCACAACGCTGTCGGGCAACATGCTAGCACTTGCCGCGATGCGCGCCTGCCTGGAAGAAGTGATGACGCCGGAAAACTACATCCACATGACGGCGCTTGCCGAAAAGCTCGCTGCCGGGCTTCGCGATGCAGTGTCGCGCTACAATCTGCCGTGGTCGGTAACGCAGATCGGCGCGCGCGCAGAACTTGTCTTCTCCCCGCGTCCGCTTGAAAGCGGCGCGGAGGCAGCCGCCGCCATCGACCACACGGTCGAGCGCGCGATCCATCTCTATCTGCTCAACCGGAATGTGCTCGTAACGCCTTTCCACAACATGACGCTTGTGGCACCCAGCACAAGTGAGGCAGATGTTGACAGGCTGGTGACATATTTCGGCGAGGCGCTTTCCGTTCTCTCCGGTGAGAGCGAGGCAGGCGCATGACGCGAGCGAAGGAGAACGAAGCGGCAGAGTATCTCGCCGCTCACCCTGAGACTGTGCAGATACAAGCGTTTTTGACGGACCCTTCAGGCGCTGCTCGGGGCAAGGTACTTCGTCCGGAAGAACTCGCCACCGCCTATCGCGACGGGCGCCCGCTTCCCTGTTCGATCCTCTCGCTCGACATGCTGGGCGTGGATGTGCTGGAAACCGGCCTTGTCTGGGAAGAAGGTGACAGCGACCGCCCCTGCTTCCCCGTCGCGGGCACGATCACGCCTGCGCCATGGCATGAGGTGCCGACAGCGCAGCTTCTGCTCACCTCTTATGAGCGCGACGGCAAACCCACACCCGCCGATCCGCGCCACATGCTCGCACGCAGCGTTGCGGCGCTTGAGAAAATGGGACTAAAGCCCGTCGTTGCCATCGAGCTTGAGTTCTATCTGGTGGATCGCAATGCCGCTGCCACAGGCCAGATCAAGCCGCCTGCCGCACCGAATGGCTACGCGCCTGCGCATCATCAGGCTTATCTCATGCAGGATCTGGAAGATTTCTCCAGCTTCTTGAATGACGTTTTTGACGGGGCGAAAAAAATGGGCCTGCCCGCGCGCACGCTCATCTCGGAATATTCGCCCGGCCAGTTCGAGATCGTGTTGGAACATCGCGATGACGCCATGCGCGCTGCCGATGACGCCATTATCTACAAGCGTCTCGTGAAAGGCGTGGCAGACCGCCACGGCTTCACCGCGACCTTCATGGCAAAGCCCTATGCCGAGCTTTCCGGCAGCGGCATGCATGTTCATGTCTCGCTCGCGGATGAAACGAACAGCAATCTGTTCGCAGGTGAAGGCAACCTCACACCACATCTGGCGCATGCCATTGGCGGCCTTGAGCAGACAATGGCGGAAAGCATGGCCTTCTTCGCGCCCAACGCAAACTCCTTCCGTCGCTTCCGGCCCAATTCCTACGCGCCGCTCGCACCCTCGTGGGCCGTGGATAATCGCTCCGTTCCCCTCCGCGTAACGGCGGGGCGCGCTGAGACACGCCATCTGGAGCATCGTGTTTGCGGTGCAGATGCAAACCCCTATGTGGCGCTCGCCGTTGTCCTTGCGGGCATAGCG
>JBAYOU010000110.1:0-5654 GCA_041678065.1 Parvibaculum sp.
AGCACACGGATCAACAGCGTCGCCAATGACGACCCCTCGCTTCAGGAGCGCGCATGGGCGGAAGCCGAACCCACGCCTGCCGCCAAGCTGAAGAAGCGCAGGGCAGATGAAAGGCAGATGGGGCTGTTCTGAGCTCCCCCGAGAGGTGCGTCGGCCAAGACTGGTGCCGCATCGCGCGATTCTATTCCCATATGGAGCACGGGGGTTTTGCCACTTTAAGGTCGAGCTTGAGCGCGCATCTGCGTGATCTCCGCCCGTCGCCATCGAAGCCAATTGCCTCTATACTCATTCCCCAGCCCCGGGGACGCCATGCTTTCGAACATCATCATCCTGCTCGTTCTGATCCTGCTGAACGGGTTTTTCTCGATGTCGGAAATGGCCATCGTGTCGTCGCGCCGCCAGCGTCTTCAGGCGCTCGCCGCGAGGCGCCGAAAGGCCGGTGCACCGACCGTGAGTACTGAAGCTGCTCTCCAGCTTCAGGCGGAGCCGGGCCGCTTCCTGTCGGTCGTGCAGATCGGCATCACGCTGGTCGGCGTCTTTGCAGGTGCATTTGGCGGGGCGACGCTTGCCGGTCCCCTGGGCCAGATGATGGCGGACTGGCCGCTTGTTGGTCCGCGCGCGGAGCCTATCGCCTTCGGTCTCGTCGTCGTCATCATCACCTATCTCTCGCTCATCATCGGCGAACTCGTGCCGAAGCGGGTGGCGCTCTCCAACCCTGAGGCCATCGCCTCGTTCATTGCGCGGCCTATGAACCGCATTGCACGGCTGCTCGCTCCTGCCGTTACCTTTCTTGCCTGGTCCACGGATGCCGTGCTCAAGCTTTACGGCATTACCGGGCGCGGCGTACCACAGGTAACGGAAGACGAAATTCGGCACCTGATCGAAGAAGGCGCGGCCGCGGGTGCTATCGAGCATGTTGAGCGCGATATTGTGAACCGTGTCTTCCATCTCGGCGATATGGGCGTTGCCGAAATCATGACGCCGCGCGTGCAACTCGTCTGGCTCGATGTGGCTGAACCTGTGGAGCATAATCTTTCGCTCATCCGTCAGCACCGCAATATGCGCTATCCGGTGCGGCGTGGCTCGAATGGGCCGTTCATCGGTATGGTTCGGCTTGAGGATTTGTTCCTTTATCCGGAATCGAATGACGAATTGCTCTCGCACATGTCGCCGCCACTCTACATTCCGCGCACGGCGAGCGTCTTGAAGGCATTGAGCATTCTTCAATCGGAAAACATGTTCATGGGCCTCGTCATCGATGAGTATGGCGATGTGGTTGGCACCGTCACCATGACGGAAATTTTCTTTGCACTGATCGGCGATATTTCCAACCATGCGGTAAACGCCAACAAGGCGGTAGCCATTCGCGAAGACGGCTCATTCATCATTGACGGCGTGGTCTCGGTCGAAGAGGTGCGCCGCCTGCTCAAGCTGCAAAAGCTGCCCGGTGATGAGAGCCCCGAGGTGAACACGCTGGCGGGCGTGATGTTCAACTGGTTCGGGCGGCTGCCAACCGAGGGTGACTATTTTGCCTGGAACGGATATCGCTTCGAGATCGTCGATATGGATGGCCCCCGCATCGACAAGGTACTCATTGTGCCGGCGCAGAACCTGCCCATCGGCAATGCACTGGCGCGGAGCGCAGATTAGTGGGTCGTGTCATCCCGGCACTTGTTGCCGGGATCCACTCGCTTATCCGTTCAGTTTTTCGTGGAGGTCATCCCATTCGGGATTGTCACGCTCAATCTGTCTGATTTTCCACACTCGCGGCCACTCTTTCATCATCTTCTCTCGCTGTATGGCTCGCTCTATATCGTCGTAGGGCTCAATATAAACGAGCAGATGAACGCCGTATTTTTGTGTGAATCTGGAGCCAGTACCCTGTCTGTGCTCCCAGACACGGCGGGCAAGATTGTTCGTCACGCCGATATAAAGCGTACCGTGCTTGCGGCTGGCGAGGATGTAGACGTAATAGCTCATATGTGCGGCGTGGTGTATTGGATCCCGGGGACAAGCCCCGGGATGACACGGTTTGGTTTTCTTACACCACCTTGCCGGGGTTGAGGATCCCCTTCGGGTCGAGCGCATTTTTCAGTGTACGCATCATTTCCATTTCGACAGGAGATTTGGTCGCGGCAATCTCATCACGCTTCAATTGGCCGACGCCATGCTCCGCGCTGATAGAGCCGCCCATCTCGCGCACAATGCCATGCACGATGGCATTCATCTCACCCCAGAGATCGAGAAAGACTTCCTTGTCCATGCCTTTCGGCTGGCTCAAATTGAAATGGACATTGCCATCGCCAATATGGCCGAAAGGAACGGGGCGGATGCCGGGCAGGCGCTCTGAAACGGCTTTCGTTGCCGCCTCGATGAAATCTGCTATGCGCGAGACGGGCACGGAAATATCATGCTTGATGCTGCCGCCTTCCGCGCGCTGCACATCTGACAAGCTCTCCCGCAAGCGCCAGAAATCCGTCCGCTGCGCTTCCGACTGGGCGATGACCGCATCACTGACGAGATTCTGCTCGAAACCTTCAGAAAGCGACGCCTCCATTACTTCGGTGAGCCGCGCGGCTTTCGTGCCCGCCGTCATTTCGATCAGCACATACCAGGGCGCCGGGTCGGGCAGCGGATCGCTCGCGCCTTCAAGGTGGCGCGTTACGAATTCGATGCCGATGCGCGGAATGAGTTCAAAGGTTGAGACCTGCCCGCCTGATACCGCATCCGCGATCCGCAGCAGCGCAACAGCGGACGCGACATCCGGCACGGCGGCAAAGGCGGTTGAAACGGCATGGAGGCGGGGAAAGAGTTTCAACACCGCACCAGTGATGATACCGAGCGTGCCTTCCGAGCCGAGGAAAAGCTGCTTCAGATCATAGCCGGTGTTGTCCTTGCGCAGCCCCGAAAGCCCGTTCCAGGCGTCACCATTCGCAAGAACCACTTCGAGCCCCAGCACAAGGTCGCGGGCATTTCCGTAGCGCAGAACCTGCGTGCCGCCTGCATTGGTGGAAAGAACGCCGCCGATTTGACAGGTGCCTTCCGAGGCAAGGCTGAGCGGGAAAATCCGGTCGGCTGATGCAGCCGCTTCCTGCGCGGCAGCGAGGGTCAGCCCCGCATCGACAGTCAGCGTATTGTTCACCGCATCAATCGCGCGAACCTTGTTGATGCGCGAGAGGGAAAGCACGATGGCTTCACCGCTCTGGTCAGGCATCTGCCCGCCGACAAGACCGGTGTTTCCACCCTGCGGCACAACGGCAATGCTCGCTTCATGCGCGATACGCATGATGGCGGAAACTTCTTCCACGGATGCCGGCCGCAGAACCGCCGCCGCACGACTCGCAAAGAGTTCGCGGCGTTCTTGCAGATAGGGCGCCATATCGGCTTCATCGGTGAGAAAGCCTTTCTCGCCGGTAACCGCCCTGAGGCGCGCCAATATGTCTTGTGTCGGTTTCATGCGAGGTAGCCCGAAAGAGTGGAGACCGGAGCATAGCGCGAATTGGGCGTGTCATCCCAACCGCCGATGTGCTCTCACGCCGGTATGAAGATAAAGCGCGCGGCCCTCGGGATCTTTTTCAAGAAAATGATAGGTCGCGGGGCGTGTATAGCCGGGTGCCGTACCGAGAAAAAGCGTTTCGCTTACCGGCAGAAGTTCAACCTCATACCCCCCCTGCAAGGCGGCGAAATCTACCGAAGGCCTGTGCCGCGCAATGATCTTTCCCTTGCTTTCGTACACCTCTATCGTGCCGCTCGCCTTGCCATAGGTGCCGAGAAGAGATGCGGTGTCGATGGTGAGGGGCAGATCGGATGCCAGTGGTTCCGGCGGGGCAATGCCTGCCGCCTCTGCAAAGACGCTTTGCATCAGCTCATCGGCAAGTCCCTTGCCATTGCCGCCATTGGTGAGGAGCGCAAGCACGGTGCCGCTTTCCGGGTGATAGCGCAGCCAGGAGGCCTGCCCGATGGTCGAGCCATCATGCCCGAACACTTCATACTTCCCGTCACCATCCCAATCCCAGAGGAAGGTCGCAAGGCCGATCGCGTCAATATTCATGCGTGGCGGGCAGGCGATGGTCGGGCGGTGCATGGCGCGCACGCTTGCCGGCGAAAGGATGCGTGTGCCGTCGGCGCTCACACCTTCCGCCATCATCATCCGCGCAAAAGCGATCACGTCTCGTGCTTTCGCCATGGGCATGGAGCCAGCGGGCGCGTTGGATTGCGCGAGATAGGTGATGGGAGTGACCATCAACGCGCCCGGCGCGCCGACATGGCCAATCGCGGTCTGATAGCGCATGGCCTGTTCGGGCAGCGTGGAGAAGGAAGACGTTCCGAGCGGCTTTGCGAGGCGGTTGCGCATCGCCTTGTCCCAGCCCATGCCGGAAGCGACTTCCACCATGCGCCCGGCAATCACAAAGCCGGCATTGCAATAGGAGAACATTGCACCAGGCGGATGCAGCTGCGAGACATCCTTCAGCAGATGAACATATTTCCCGATCCGGTCCTCACCGCGCCCGGCATCCTTGAAGAAATCACCATCGATGCCGCTTGTATGGTTGAGTAAGTGGCGAAGTGTCAGGCGGGCGGCGACATCTTCATCCGACAGCGCAAAATCTGGCAGCACAGCGCGTATGGGGTGTTCGAGATCAAGCCTGCCTTCCTCCACAAGCTGAAGACAAAGCGCCGCCGTATAGAGTTTGGTGATGGAGCCGATCTGGAAAAGCGTGTCGGGCGTGACAGGAACTTTAGTTTCGATGTTACAGACACCCGTCGCCACCTCTGAGAGCGCGCCGTCTTCCGACACAGCCAGCACCGCACCCGGCACGCCATATTGCTGTGCAAGCGTGTCGAGTTTTCCCTGAAGGCAGGCGGCAGAAAGAGGCATCATTGAAGTCTCGTATCCATTCGTACAAGGATAAAAACAGTACTCTCCATCGAAGGGCTGATCATACACCAGCCAAAAGATAGAGGGGATAAGTATGAGTGCCGCTCTGGCGGGCCTGCCGGAATGCTTATAGAGTGCCGCCATTCTTGCCGAGGGAGCGTTTCATGGGTTCATTCACGAGTGTTGACCATCTCATCATCGCGGTGTGCGATCTTGATGAGGCGGAGAAAGCCTATAATCAGATCTTTGGCCGCTCGCCTTCATGGAAGGGCATCCATCCCGGCATGGGCTCCGCTAATATTCTCTACCGGCTTGCCAACACCTATGTGGAACTGCTCGGCCCGTCCGGTGAGGGGGTGAACGGGGATATGCTGCGTGCCCATCTTGATGAGAAGGGCGAGGGCATGTTCGGTGTGGTCTTCGGCACTGATGATGCGGCAGCAAGAATTGCATCCCTGCGCGAAAAGGGCGTTCCGGCAGGCGACCCGGTGGATGGGTCCGGGCGTGACAGTATGACGGGCGCAGAGCGGCGCTGGCGTACTTTCGGCCTGCCCCGCGAGACGATGCGTGGCCTCTTTTCCTTCGGCATTCAGCATCTGAGCGAGCCCGATGCGCTGCCGCCCGCGCCGCTGCTTGAAGGCGTGTCCGAGGCGCAGGCCGTGTCGTCCTGCGATCATGTCGTGGTGATGACGCCTGATGCCGAGGCCTGCAAGGAGCTTTATGGCAACAAATTCGGCATCCGCCTCGCGCTCGACCATACGAAGCCCGAATGGGG
>JBAYOU010000111.1:0-5612 GCA_041678065.1 Parvibaculum sp.
CAGGAGCAGGCGGAGGTGGATCGCGCCGGGGCAGGGGAGACGTTGCGACGCGTTCGCCAGCGCGGCCACCTTATTTGTGGCGTGAGCCAGGGACTGCCCGGCTTTTCCAGCCCTGATGAGCGCGGGCGCTGGTCGGGGATTGATGCGGATTTCTGCCGTGCGCTGGCCGGCGCGATTTTCGGCAATGGCGAGAATGTGCGCTTCCGCCCGCTTTCCGCGAAGGACCGCTTCACGGCGCTGCAATCAGGCGAAATCGATATTCTTTCACGCAATACGACGTGGACCATGTCGCGCGATACGCAGCTTGGATTCAACTTCATCGGCGTGACCTATTATGATGGCCAGTCCTTCATGGTACGGAAGGCTTCCGGCATCGAGACGGCGGCGGGCCTCGCTGGCGGGACCATCTGCACCGAAACAGGCACCACAACCGAACTCAATGTTGCCGACTATTTTCGCGACCGTGGCCTGCCTTACCGCGTTCTCACCTTCGAGAAGAATGACGAGGCGATTGCCGCCTATGATCGTGGGCGCTGCGATGCCTATACGACGGATGCATCCGGCCTTTATGCACAGCGGCTGAAGCTCGCAGATCCGGACACGCACATGGTGCTGAGGGAGCTTATCTCCAAGGAGCCGCTCGGACCCGCCGTTCGGCAAGGCGATCCGCAATGGGAAGATATTGCGCGCTGGACGCTCAACGCGCTCATCAATGCGGAGGAACTTGGCGTGACGCGTGCCAATGTCGAGGAGATGAAACAGAGCGACAACCCCCGCGTGAAGCGTCTGCTCGGGCAGGAAGGGAATTACGGTCCAAGCGTAGGGCTGTCGTCAGAATGGGTGGTCAATGCGGTCAAGGCCGTTGGCAATTATGGCGAGATGTTTGAACGGAATATTGGTGGCGAAACGCCGCTCGGCATTGAGCGCGGGCAGAATGCGCTCTGGACAGAAGGTGGCCTCCAATATGCGCCGCCGGTGCGATAGGCTGTAAGCATGGAGCGGGGGCAGACAGGGCGGAAGCCGAAGGGGGGATCGAGAGCAGCTTTTGGCTGGAACAATCCGCGTGTGCGCGCCTTCATCTATCAGGCGGCTGTGCTTGGCGTTGTCATTGGCCTTGTCTGGTTCTTCGCCTCCACCGCGCAAGAAAATCTGCAACGGCTCAATATTTCCTCCGGCTTCGGCTTTCTCGATACGACGGCGGGCTTCGGCATTATCCAGACGCTGATACCCTATTCCGAGCAATCAACTTATGGTCGAGCCTTTCTTGTTGGCCTGCTGAACACGCTGGTTGTTGCGGTGATCGGCATCGTGCTTTCGGTGATGCTTGGTTTTCTTGTCGGTGTGATGCGGCTTTCGCGAAACTGGCTCGTTGCGAAGATCGCGGCAGCCTATGTGGAAGTCATGCGGAATATCCCGCTGCTGCTGCATCTCTTCTTCTGGTATTTCGCGGTGCTGCGGCCGCTGCCCGGACCGGCTGAAAGCCTCAACCCGCTGCCGGGCGTTTTCATCAATAATCGCGGGCTGATCCTGCCGGACCCCGTTTTCACGGCGTCCGCGACCGCCTTTTTTACCGCGATTGTCATTGCGCTTATTGGCGGCTTCTTCCTGCTGCGCTGGTCGCGGAAGCGGAGCCGTGAGACCGGGAAATATTTCCCGTCGGGGCGTGTTTCCCTTTCCCTTCTTCTGGTGTTGCCTGCGCTTGTCTGGCTTGTCGCAGGCGCACCGTTTGAGTTCCATCAGGCAACGCAGGGCGAGTTTGATTTTATCGGCGGCTTCCGCTTGCTGCCGGAGTTTGTGGCGCTGGTGCTTGGTCTGACGCTTTATACGGCGGGCTTCATCGCGGAAATCGTGCGTGCGGGTATTCTCTCGGTCGGCAAGGGGCAGCTTGAGGCGGCGGCTGCGCTTGGCCTCAAGGAAAGCACGACGCTACGACTTGTCGTTATTCCTCAGGCGCTGCGGCTCATCATTCCACCGCTTACAAGTCAGATATTGAACCTCACCAAGAATTCGTCGCTTGCTGTTGCGATTGCCTATCCCGATCTTGTCGCGGTTTTCTCCGGCACCGTCCTCAACCAGACAGGGCAGGCTATCGAGGTCATTGCGCTTACCATGGCGGTTTATCTCACGCTGAGCCTTCTCACCTCGCTTGCGATGAACTGGTATAATGCGCGTATCGCGCTGAAGGGGCGGTGAGCCATGGTCATGGATGATGTGACAGGCCGACCTGCCATGCGGCGCAAGAAGAACGCGGCTCCTGTCGAGTGGATAAGGCGTAATTTTTTTTCGAGCGTGAGCAATACGCTTCTGACGATCGTGTCGCTCTATCTTCTCTGGCTTACCATTCCGCCGGTGCTCGATTTCACGATATTCAGTGCAGTGTGGACAGGCACAACGCGCGATGCGTGTCTCGAGCCGGGTGCGGGAGCGTGCTGGCCTTTTGTCTGGGCGAATATCGATCAGTTTATCTATGGCCGCTATCCACCTTCAGAAATATGGCGTGTCAATCTCACATTCGCGCTTGGTATTGCCGTCATCGTGCCGATGCTTATTCCGGGTTTGCCGGCGCGGCGACTTAATCTCGTCTTTCTGCTGATCATCTATCCGCTGGTGGCGATCGTGCTGCTTGCAGGTGACAGGCCAGGGCTTCCGCCCGTGCCGACGAGTGAGTGGGGCGGATTGCTTGTTACGCTTGTAGTTGCCATCACCGGCATTGTCGCCTCGCTGCCGCTTGGCGTTTTACTGGCGTTGGGACGGCGCTCCAGCATGCCGGCGATCCGGATGATCTGCATCATCTTCATCGAGTTCTGGCGCGGTGTGCCACTCATCACGGTGCTCTTCATGGCAAGCGTGATGCTGCCACTTTTCCTGCCCGAAGGGGTGAACCCGGACAATCTTTTACGCTGCCTTGTGGGTGTTGCGCTGTTCTCATCGGCCTATATGGCAGAGGTGGTGCGCGGCGGTTTGCAGGCGATCCCGACAGGGCAGTATGAGGCGGCGCGTGCGCTTGGGCTGACCTATTGGCAGGCGATGATACGCGTGGTGCTGCCGCAGGCGCTGCGCCATGTTATTCCCGGTATCGTCAACACGTTTATCGGTCTCTTCAAGGACACGACGCTGGTGCTGATTGTCGGCATCTTCGACCTGCTTGGTCAGGTGCGTGCGCAACTCAGCGATCCGAGTTGGAGCCTGCCGCAAGGTGCGCTTACCGGTTATATTTTTGCCGCGCTGGTCTTTTGGGCATTCTGCTTCGGCATGTCGCAATATTCGAACTTCATGGAGCGGCGGCTCGATATTTCGCGCGGACGCTAGGAGAACACCATGTCAGATGGAAACGACAAACCGGCCCGCAATCTCGTGATCTCCGACAAGGTGATGATCGAGATGAAGGGAGTGCATAAATGGTTCGGTGATTTCCATGTGCTGAAGAATATCGATCTCACGGTGAAGGAGGGCGAACGCATCGTCATTGCCGGGCCGTCCGGTTCTGGCAAGTCCACACTCATCCGCACGATCAATCATCTGGAGCCGCATGATGAAGGCCACATCAAGATTGACGGTGTGGAACTGACCGAGGATCTGAAACGCATTGATGAAGTGCGGCGCGATGTCGGTATGGTGTTTCAGCAATTCAACCTTTTTCCGCATATGACGGTGCTTGAAAATTGCACGCTGGCACCGCTCTCCGTGCGCAAGATGGCGGAAAAGGATGCGCATGATCTCGCGATGAAGTTTCTGGAGCGCGTCCGCATTCCTGAACAGGCGAGTAAATATCCAGGGCAGCTTTCAGGCGGCCAGCAGCAGCGCGTTGCCATTGCCCGTGCGCTTTGCATGAACCCGAAAGTCATGCTGTTCGATGAACCGACCTCCGCGCTTGACCCGGAGATGATTAAGGAAGTTCTCGATGTGATGGTGGAGCTTGCGCAGGAAGGCATGACCATGCTCTGCGTGACGCATGAAATGGGTTTCGCGCGCGAAGTGGCAAACCGCGTCGTCTTCATGGATGCGGGCGAGATCATTGAAGAAGCGCCACCGCAGGAGTTCTTCAGCGCGCCGAAAAATGCGCGGACCAAGGAGTTTCTTGCGCAGGTGCTGGCGCATTAGTCCCAACACATCAATCCGGCTCTTCCAACTCCACCTCTTCCTGCCCGCAGGGGGTGAAGCCCATGCGTTGATACATGGGGAGGGCGCGGCGGTGGTCGAGGGTGCAGGTCTGGACGATGAGGCGGTTGGGGCCGCGTGACCAGGCGGTGAGGATTGCCTCGCGCAGCAGGAAGCTGCCGATACCGGAACCGATATGCTCGGGCATGAGGCCGAGGAACGATAGTTCGGCCTGCGGCATGGACCGAAAGTCGAGTTCGAAATAGCCCGCTGGTGATCCGCCGCAATAGAGCACGCAGATCATCACTTCCGGATCGTGGATGATGCGTGCCAATGCTTCATCGGAAAGGCGCTTGCGGTTCACCCAGAAATAGTCGCGACCAACCGCGTCATATAGATAGCGATAGAAATGGACTGACGGCTTCTCCGCGCGCATCAGCGCGAATTTGCCTTGCGGGCGCGGGCAGGGCGACAGGCGCGGTTCTGCCAGCATCTCCAGGTGGGTGACGATTGTTTTGCGCTTCCTGCCCATACCGATCTCTGTTCATCGCCGAGGGCAAGCGCCGCCTGTCAGGTTTCGACAGGCAGTTCCGTGTTCGCGCCCCATTCGGCCCAGGAGCCATCATAAACCGGAACATGCGGTTTTCCGAGAATGGCAAGACCAAGCGCGAGGATGGAAGCGGTGATGCCTGAGCCGCAACTGGTGACGACAGGCCGCGACAGATCAACGCCCGCTTTCTCGAAAAGTGCTTTCAGTTCGTCAGGCTTCTTCACCGTGCCATCGCTCGCCACAAGTTCGCTTGCGGGAAGGTTGAGGCTGCCGGGGATATGCCCTCCCCGCAGGCCGGGTCGTGGCTCCGGCTCTTTCGCGGAGAACCGGGCGGCGCTTCGCGCATCCAGCACCTGCTCGGCGCGCGTATCGAGATTGCGCAGCATCGCGGCGCGGTCTCGGATAAGGCCAGTATTCCGCCGTGCGGTGAAGTGGCGGGCGGAGTAGCGAGGAAGAGTGTCTGTCAGCGGGCGGCCTTCTGCTTGCCACTTCTTCAACCCGCCATCAAGCACCGCCACATCCTCATGCCCCATGACGCGGAACATCCACCAGACGCGCGCCGCGCTGAAGAGCCCTGCACCGTCATAGATGATGATGCGGTTGCCATCGCCAAGTCCCATGGAGCGGACGCGCGATGAAAACTTTGTCGGGTCTGGCAGCATGTGAGGATAGGGGCTGTCCAGATCGCAGATCTCGTCAATGTCGAAGAATACGGCTCCCGGAATATGCGCTGCCGCATATTCAGCCTTAGGGTCACGTTGCGCTTGTGGCAGATACCAGGAGGCATCGACAATGCGAATATCAGGCGCGTCGAGACGTGCCGCGAGCCATTTGGTTGTTACCAGTGGGGAGGTCGCCTCGTCTGTCATCGGCGTGTCTTTCAGCGATCAAAGCCAGTCCGGTGCGGGAAGGTTCTTTTCCTTCAGGAAAGCCGGATTGAAAAGCTTGCTCTGGTAGCGCGTGC
>JBAYOU010000112.1:0-5593 GCA_041678065.1 Parvibaculum sp.
CTCCGCGGCGCGGGGCCGTGCTCGGTATCGCGATGCGTCACGAAAGTCCGCTCCGGAAGTCGATTTGTAATATTATAACATCGCGAAGCTAGGCGGCTTTTTGCCGGATGGCAAGCCCGCTATTGGCCTTAGCGCCCCTCGCGCCACCAGGCGAGCATGAATGAGCCAAGTACAAGAATGAGCGCGAGCGGACCGGTAATGAGCGGCACCTGATGCACCGCATGGACGAGATACTGCTCGTTCCGCCGAAGTCCCATCCATGTTTGACCTGCTGCATCCTGATCCGCGCGGACCGAGCGGATGCTTGGCGTTTCCGCCGCATCTTCCCCGACCCACCAGACGCCGCCGCCCGTCTCCCGGATCAGGGGCTGGAGCACGCTCTCTGTTGCGCGCACATCGGCAAATTCGCGCGGATTGAGTGGGCCGGAAGCTGCAACAGCGGAAAGCTCGCCCTGCCGGATGCGGTAAAGGCCGAGTTCGGCTGCCTCCATATTTCCTTCAAAGCGGCCGGGTGCCGTTTCTTCCAGTACAATCTCCTGCTCCTCGCCCGAGGGCAGAGTGGCGATGGCGGGCGGTGTCGTATCTTCCATCGTTCGGCGGCGGATGGTGAGAAGGCCGCCCTGCACGAAGGCGGAGAGACTTTCTTCCTCAAGGTCCGGTTCCTTCATCAGCCAGTGGGCGAGGCGACGAAGAACCTCGGCCTGTGGCCCGCCACCCTCAAAGCCCCGCGACCAGAGCCAGATGTGGTCGGACATGATCTGCGCTACGCGGCCTTCGCCCGCTCGCCCAAGGATCATGAGCGGTTTTCCGTCCGGCGTTTCCATCACCACTTCGCCCTTGTCGGCGACAGCGTCGATGGAGCGGAACCAGCGTCCCCAATGGGGCGTGTCGTCCAGGCCGCCGCTTCCCGGCAGATCAGCGGTGACGGGGTGGCGCTCACCTGTGGGCGTGACGCCGGGCTTGTAGCCGCCTTCGCTTATGCTGCCTGTCGGCCGGGCGGGCAGGATCGCAGCGAGTGGCGTGCGATAGATCGAAAAGGGTGAGGCAAAGGCCGGGCCGGTGGCTGCAAGAAAGGCACCACCTCCTTCAACGTAATCAACGATGTTCAGAAAATAGGCGAGCGGCAACACGCCTCGCCGCCTGTAGCGGTCGAAGATAATGAGATCGAACTGATCGAGCTTCTCGTCGAAAAGTTCGCGTGTCGGAAAGGCGATCAGCGACAACTCGTCGATGGGCGTGCCGTCCTGCTTCTCCGGCGGGCGCAGAATGGTGAAGTGAACGAGATCAACCGAAGGATCGGATTTCAGCAGATTGCGCCATGTCCGTTCACCCGGATGCGGCTCACCCGAAACAAGCAACACACGCAGCCGGTCGCGCACGCCATTCGCCACCAAAACGGCGCGATTGTTGAGCATGGTCAGCTCGTCCGGTCCTTCCTCGACATCAATTTCGATGACATTCGCGCCACCATGCTGGAGCGAGAGGGTAAGCTTTGCGTCTTCACCGACAGGCGCATCCGTCTCCGCAACCTTCTCGCCATCAACAGAGACGGTCACGCGTGCCCGCTCACCCGTCGGTGTGTCGCCTGTGGATGTTTCATCGACGCGGAAGGTGAGTTCCACGGGCTCGTCGACAATGCCGAAGCGCGGCGCTTCGATGATACGAAGCCGACGATCCTTCTCGTCTTTTCGCCCTACAATGAGGGCGTGAACCGGTGCCTCGAAGCCAAGCTCGCCCGCATTGCGCGGCACATCATGCACCTGCCCATCAGTGATGAAGATCGCGCCTGCAACTCGCTCGCGCGGCACATCGGCAAAGGCTTCCTCAAGCGCGCCGAAAAGCGCGGTGCCCGTTTCATCCTGCGGATTGTTGCGCGCGGTGATGACACGAACTTCAATGCCGTCCTCGCGCGCAAGTCGTTCGTTGATGCGCTCAAGCGCGGCACTGGTTTCATCGGGGCGCGATCCGATTTCCTGACTCTGGCTTCGGTCCACCACGATGGCAGCGATGTCCGGCACTATCTCGCGCTCTTCGTTGCGGATGGTCGGATTGAGCAGCATGAGCGTCAGAAAGGTCGCCGCCGCCACACGCCACGGCGTGCCGCGCGCGCGGCGAAACGCGGAATAGGCGAGAAGCCCCGTCGCCGCCAGCGCAAGAGCGAGGATCAGCGCGAGAGGAAAAAGAGGTTCAAAAACAATGTTCCACGCCATGCTGTCGCCTATTGTCCAAGGCGCTCAAGAAGAGCGGGAACGTGAACCTGATCGGCTTTGTAGTTTCCCGTCAGCGCATAAATCACGAGGTTGACGCCGAAACGATCCGCCATCTCGCGCTGGCGCTCGCCGCCCGGCGTCACCGGATAGAGCGGACGGCCATTTGCATCGCGCGCCCATGCGGCGGCGTAATCATTCGCGCCGACCACAATGGGCGTCACGCCATCATTCGTCATCTCGCCGCTCGCGGTAGACGCTTCCACCCAGACTTGCCCGCCGCGATAGCGACCGGGAAAATCGTGCAGCAGGTAGAACGATTTGCCAAGCACATGGCCAGAGGGCACGGGCTCCAGCGGTGGCATGTCAAGCTGCCCGGTGAGACGCCGCAGCGTCGCCGTGCCGGGCGTGACGGCACCGCCGATCGCGCGGTCCTGATCGCGCGTATCGAAAAGAATGGTGCCACCGTTTTTCATATAGGCGTTGATCTTGCTGAGCGCTTCTGGCGAAAGCGTCTCCTGCGTCGGCGACATGGGCCAATAGAGAAAGGGGAAGAAGGCAAGCTCGTCGCGCTCAACATCCACACCCATCGGCGCGCCGGGCTCGAAAGCGGTGCGGGCACGAAGGATCTGACTGAGGCCTGTAAGGCCTGCTTCGCTTGCTGCATCGATCTCTGTATCGCCCGTGATGATCCATGCGAGCCGTGTCTCAAGTGTTGCGGCGAGTGCGAAACTGTCATCGCCCTGCTGCGCATGAGCATCCGGCAGGGGCAAAAGAAGCAGCGCAGCAAGAAGCAAAGGCAGGGCGCGAGAGAAGCGCACACGGCGAATCTTTTCCGTTTCAAAAAGCCCCGTTACCCAGAGCGCGGCCAGTGTGTCGAGAAGGAAGAGAAAAAGCGCAATCACCAGAAAGAGCGAAGAGAGGCGAAGCTCAGGTGTGCCTTCCAGAGCGCGCCGTTCGAAAACGCCTGGTACATCAGAAATCGGCGTGAGTTCCAGCGACGGCGTTGCAAGGTTGAGTGCGCGCGGCGACAGCGCCATTCCATAAAGGCCGGGCGGATGGCGAGGGCTACGTTCTGCGCTCTCGAACCTCTCCAGCGTGATCGGCGTCGCGGTCGCAGGCGGTGTGCCGAGACGGCCAAAACCGTCAAGCGTTGCAACAGGCGAAAGCAGCTCGCGCTCGCGCGGAGCGTCGGTCATTGCCGAAGCCGTGCCTTGCGAGAGTTCAACACTCCGCCGAAGCATCTCTACAAAAAGACCGGAGATCGGCAGGTTCGACCAGTCGCGGCTCGCCGTCACATGAAAAAGCACGATCATGCCTTCGCCGCGCCGGGCAGCTGTGACAAGCGGCGTGCCATCTGTGAGGCGCGCCCATGTATGGCTTGAAAGATCAGGCGTTGGTTCCGCCAGCACCTGCCGCGACACGCTCACATCTTCCGGCACATCAATGCCGAAGAAGGGACTGCTCTCTTCAAAAGGCGCGAGGCTCTGCAGCGTGCTCCATGATAGCGTCCCGCCGAGCGCCCGCCCGCCGCTGCGAAGCGGTACAGGTATGAGGTCATCGCTCCGCTCTGCCATGCTCGGGCCTGCAAAGCGGATAAGCGTGCCGCCGCGCTCCACCCAGTCAGCCACGCGCTGATGCGCGTTGCCTGAGAGGTTTCCGATATCGGAAAGCACGAGAACGGAAAGCGGGTTAGCGAGAAGTTCATCTATTGCTTCCCCCGCCGTGCCCGCGCTCTCCGCTTCGCGCAGTTCCACAAAGGGCGCAAGCGCACGGCGAAGATAATGAACATCGGAAAGAAGCGGCTGCGCGGCCTCGCTCGAACGGCCCGAAACAATTCCAACATTGCGCCGCCGCCAACGATCATCCGCCAACACCACCGCGCCAGCGGATGTCTCACCTGCAATCTCAAGCCGTGCGATCCGGTTGCGCAGTTCAAGCGGCAAATCGAGTTCGGGCAGGGCGCTGGTTTCTCCCGCCGCCAAAGTGAAAGGCGCGTCGGCGAGTATGCCACCTTCGCTGTCGAGTGCGCGTACGCTTCCCTGCCTCGCACCGTCTGGCACCGCACGGATCACGCGGGGTATGGTCGTGCCGCCCTCGCGCTCAGGCGGCAGAAGCGCCAGCGCATGGCGTCCGGCGCCCGGCTCCACAAGGAACAGCTTTCCGCCCCGTGCAAGACGCGATAGTCGTTCGGAAAATTGCGCGGCGGCCCCATAATCGAGCCCGTCGCTGATCCAGACGATCTGCACATCGCCAGAAAGTGTTGCCGCCCCTTCGATGCGCTCAAGCAGGCCGATGCGGTCAGGTTCAATCGGTTGCGGCTCCATGGCCCTTGCGCGCGCCGCTGCATCTTCCGCTGCTTCGAAAGTCGGCTCCTGTGGGTTCAATTGCGGTGCTGTGCCGATCACCAGGACCGGCCGGTTGGCGCGGCGTGCATCGGCGATAAGGCTATCCATCGCATTGCGCCGCTCATTCCAGCGCGCGGCGCTTGCCCAGCCATTATCGGTGATGATGAAAAGCGGCCCGTTCCCCGCAACGCGCTGCGCCGGATTCCAGATCGGTTCGGCAAGGGCAAGGATGACGAGCGCCGCAATCGCCATGCGCAGAAGCAGAAGCCAGAGCGGCGTATGGGCGGGCGTTTCTTCTTCGCGTACAAGGCCAACGAGAAGCCGGATTGCCGGAAACCGCACACGCTTCGGCAGTGGTGGCCTTACGCGCAGCAACCACCAGATGGCTGGCAGAACCAACAGTGCTGCCAGTATCCAGGGAGTTGCAAAGGCGAGCGGCCCGAGCGCAAGCATTGATCAGACACCCGCTCTCGAAGCGCGGCGTGCCGCAATCGCGCCGGAGAGTGTGCCGTAAAGCGCGAGCAGCGCGGTTTGCGGGCTGCGATCGGTGCGATGCGTCAGAAATGTGAAGTCCACGCGCTGCGCCGTCTCGATAATGCGGTTGCGGTGGATTTCGAGCCGCTGGCGATAGGCACCGCGCAGATTTTGCGCGCGGCCTACCATCAGCCGCATCTCTTCCTCAACACCTTCAAACTCCGTGCGGCCGGAAAAGGGAAGGTCTTCCTCTGCCGGGTCGAGAACCTGTATCAGATGGCCGCGAACGCCTTCCGCCGCATATTGCTTGATACACGAGATGATCTCTTCGGCAGGCGACAGAAAATCGCTGATAAGCACCACCTGCGCATACCGCGGAATATGCGTGTGGGGCGGCAGGCTCTCCAAGGTGTGGTCTGTATTTGCTTTGTTGTCCTTGTCTTCGTCTTCAAGCAACGCATGGGCCATGCGCCGGAGAGCGGCGCGACCGGTGGCAGCACCGAACCCATGGCCGAGCGGTGCAACATTTTCGCCACCCTGTATCAGAAGCGAGGAGAGCGCGAG
>JBAYOU010000113.1:0-5593 GCA_041678065.1 Parvibaculum sp.
AATCGTGCAGTTCTGGGCGGCTGGTCTTTCCAAGCGCAGCTTTGTCGACCCGGCTGTGGCGAAAATCGAAGCTGGCGATCCCGCTGGTGCGCTCGACCTTCTGAGAAAGCACAAGACGCCGCTGGCCCGTGCAATGGTTGCTGGCGTTCGTGCCAAGGTGCGCGGTGATCTGCGAGACGAAGACGTGGCAGCAGAAATCGCCCGTGTCGGTGCGCTGGAGCTTGGTGCGCTTCAGACTTATCTGCGCTGGCTTGAGGTCATCGGCAATATCGCACCACTGATCGGTCTGCTGGGCACTGTTATCGGTATGATCGAGGCCTTCCAGACGCTTGAGGATGCGAAGTCGCAGATCGACCCCTCGCTGCTTTCGGGCGGCATCTGGGTGGCGCTGCTGACAACCGCTGTCGGCCTCATGGTGGCGCTGCCTGCCATCACGGCGCTGAACCTGCTCGAAAACAAGATCGATCAGGTGCGCTTGTCGATGCGTGATGCCTCGGCGCGCGTCATTGCGGCACTGCATGCGAGAACCGGAAGCGGCCACAAACAGGCCGCCCAGTAATCGCGCGGATGGGAGCAGCTCATGCTTGATGATGTGCCCAAGCGCAAGCGCGGCATGGTCAGTCTCACGCCGCTGATCGATGTGGTGTTTCTGCTGCTGATCTTCTTCATGCTCACGACTTCGTTCATGACGACGCAGTCATTGTCCGTGGTCACGCCTGCACCAAGCGCCGATGAGCTTCCGCAAGATGCACGCGTGGTGGAGATCTGGCTGATGGGAGACGACACGCTGCGCGTGAACGGCGAACCAGTTGAAGCGGATGCGCTTGCAGAAGCGGTGAAAGCGCAGATTGGCGGACGGAGCGATATGGCCGTCACTATTCTCGCGGAGCAGGGTTCGAAGACGCAGGCGCTGGTCGCAGCGGTGGAAGCAGCGCGTGTTTCCGGCGCCAATGGTGTGGGCACGGCAAGAGTGGAGAAGATCACGCCATGATCGACTTCGAAGACGATGCCCCACGCAAGCCATTCGAGACGATGATACCGCTCATCAATGTGGTGTTTCTTCTCCTTATCTTCTTTCTGCTGGTCGGCACGATGGAGCCTTCGTCGGAAAATCCGAATGCGAGCGTGACGCTGCCGACCGGCGCGCTTGACGACAAGCAGCAGGATCGCGAAGCGCCCGTGATGCTGACGGTGGAAGCAGATGGTTTCGTCTGGTTCGGCGACCGCGTGATGGACCCGAAGCTTGCGGGCGTATTGCTCAAGCCTGAACTTGCCGGAAGTGCCGCGGATCGCGTGTCGATCCGAGCGGATGAAGCCGCGCCTGCAGAAGCCGTTCTCCTGCTCATGGAGACATTGCGTGAAGCAGGCGTGAAGCAGGTGACGATTGTGACGGAGCGTGGGCGATGACGGTGATCGACAGCGCAGGCGAGAAGGCGCCAAAGCGGTCGCGGCTTTCCACCTTCCTCATCGCGTCGCTTCTGGTGCATGTGCTCTTCTATTTCATGGGACTGCTCAATATTGGCGGCATCTTTGGCGGGCCGGGGCCGGGTGGCGGTGACTCGGTCACCTTCCAGCTTGCGGCGGGTTCTGCGAATGATCGCTATGCGGCACCGCCAGCGCCTGTTGAAGAACCCGTGGTCGAACCCGAAGTGATACCTGAGCCTGTGAAGCCGCCGCCGCCAAAGCCCGAAGCACCGCCCCGCAAGGTGGAAGCACCGCTGCCGCCGGAGGAAGAAGAGCCGGAAGTGGTGGAGGTTGTGCAGCCAACAGCGCCAGCCGGTGGGGGTGTTGATGGGGGTGCGGCCGGTGGGGCCGGTGGCGATGCGGCGGAGACGATCCTCAACAAGAAGGGCGACTCACTGAATGCCGGGCAGATTCGCGCGCAGATGGTGGGAAAGACATTCCATCTGGAGATGGGACGCCTTGACCTTCAGGGTGGGAACAGGCTCATCAATACCGTCATCGCGCTTTCGCCGGACGGGACAACGCGGGTGGAGTTGATCCAGTATTTCCATCAGACCTATCACCGCGGCACCTCCTCCACGCGCAGCCGCTCCGGTTCGGGGCGCTGGTGGATCGAGGGCAATCGCTGGTGCCATAGCTCGAAGGAAATCCAGTACGCGACGACCGATTGCTACGACATGACCATGGAGGGGAATATCGTTCGCCTTTACTACGGTCCATGCACCGGGCAATCCTCAATGCTCTGCAAGACGGGCCGCATCGCTGCCGAGGGCGAAATCCGCTAGTATTTTTGCGCTGCGCGCCTTTCGCCTGCTAGATAGAAGCAGCAGGAATGAGAGGGACAGGCATGAGCAAGGTCGCATTCATCGGGCTTGGCGTGATGGGCTTTCCAATGGCGGGCCATCTCGCGCGCGCTGGCCACGACGTTACGGTCTATAATCGCACAAGCGCGAAGGCGGAGGCCTGGGTGAAGGCTCATGGCGGTGCCTTCGCCGCGACGCCCGAGGAAGCCGCACGCGGTGCGGAAATTGTCTTTGCTTGTGTCGGCAATGATGATGATTTGCGCCAGGTGACGGTGGGTGAAGCCGGTGCCTTTCACGGCATGAGCGAAGGTACGGTTTTCGTCGATCACACCACGGCTTCTGCGATTGTTGCGCGCGAGCTTCATGGGGTGGCCCAAGCGCGGGGCGTCTCCTTCATCGATGCGCCAGTATCTGGCGGGCAGGCAGGCGCGGAGAATGGCGTGCTGACTGTCATGGCGGGGGGCGATGCGACCGCGTTTGAGAAGGCGTCGCCCGTCATCTCATCCTTTGCGCGCATGGTGAAATTGCTCGGACCCTCAGGGTCGGGGCAACTCACCAAGATGGTGAACCAGATATGCATCGCCGGGCTTGTGGAAGGGCTTGCCGAGGGGCTGCATTTTGCGAAAAAGGCGGGCCTCGATGCCGAAGCCGTGATCGAGACCATCTCGAAGGGTGCGGCGCAAAGCTGGCAGATGGAAAATCGCTACAAGACGATGATCGAAGACCGTTTTGACTTCGGCTTTGCGGTGGATTGGATGCGCAAGGACCTTGCGATCTGTCTTGAAGAGGCGCGGCGCAATGGCTCGCAACTGCCGGTGACTGCCTTGGTGGATCAGTTTTATTCAGAAGTGCAGGCGATGGGGGGAAGTCGCTGGGACACGTCCAGCCTTATCGCGCGGCTGAACAAGGCATGAGAGCGCCGGCGCGGCAATTGCGCTTCTCATCAATCGCGGATGTGATCGCGCGGCTTGATCCGTCTTATCCGGTCTTCTGCATTTTTCCGGACATGCTGCGTGCGCGGGCGAAGGCTTTTGTCAAAGGTTTTCCCGGTGAGGTGCTTTATGCGGTGAAGTGCAATCCGCATCCCTACATCCTCACGGCGCTTTCCGAAGGTGGTATCTCACATTTCGACACGGCGTCGATTTCCGAGATTGCGGATGTGAGCGAATTACTGCCGGGCGCGCGCTGCTATTTCAACCATCCGGTAAAGGGACGAGGTGCGCTGGAAGCAGCGGCGGATGTTTATGGGATCAAGGATTATGTCGTTGATCACATGGATGAACTGGACAAACTGACCGAGATTGCGGGTGCAGACATTACTGTCGAGGTGCGCATCGCCACGCCAAAGGGGCGGGCAATTTATGATCTTTCGGCCAAATTCGGTGCCGTGCCTGACGAGGCGGTTGCGCTGCTGAAAGAAGCGAATGCGCGCGGCTGTCGCACGGCGATTGCCTTTCATGTGGGAAGTCAGGGCCTTGATCCGGCAGCTTTTCATGTTGCTATCGAACTTGCGGCGAAGGTACGAGATGCGGCTGGTGTGCCGCTCGAATATCTTGATGTAGGTGGCGGTTTTCCTGCGGCCTATCGCATGAATGTACCGCCGCTTCAGGCTTATTTCGATGCGATTGCAGGCGCGCGGGATGCATTCGGCTTTGATATTCCGCTGCTCGCGGAGCCGGGCAGGGCGCTTGTCGCAGAAGCCTGTTCAGTGCTGACGCAGGTGCATCTGCGCAAGGGGGATGACCTCTATATCAATGACGGCATTTATGGCTGTCTTTCCGAAATCCGCGACGGCGATCTTGATCCGCCGGTGCGGGCGATCTCGAAGGCGGGCCCTGTTGAGGGTGACATAAGGCCGTTCCGGATTTTCGGACCAACCTGCGACAGCCTTGATATGTTGAAGCTGCCTTTCCATTTGCCCGAAGGGATCGGCAATGGAGACTGGATCGAGTTCGGTCTGATGGGTGCTTATTCGATCGGGATGCAGACCGGCTTCAATGGTTTCGTTACCGATACGATCGTGCAGATAGACGGAATGCCCGAGGCGTTTGCGAACTGAAAACGACGCGGCTCGACCAGCGCGACCGGCAAATTTTCACAATCACAAATGCATTTTTATCCGTTCACGGATCGTTCCGAAATTAATCTTGATAATAATGTTAACGTCGATAACATGAAAATTATCGAGACAAAATGAGAACGGTCTGGCCATGCGGGCGCGGTTGAGAGGGCAGAAGACGACCTACCATCATGGCGACCTGAAAAAGGGGTTGATGGATGCCGCCGTCACGCTGATCGATATTCGCGGGCGCGAAGCGCTCACCATGCGCGAAGCGGCGCGGCGGGCCGGTGTGTCGGAAGCGGCACCCTATCGCCACTTCGCCAATCTTGACGAATTGCTCAGCGCTGTCGCGATTGAAGGGTTCGACATGCTGCTTGCGGACCTCGACGCAGCAGGCAGCGCGAAGGATGTGGCGCAGGCCTATCTTGCTTTCGCGGCAGATTTTCCCGGGCGTTATGAATTGATGTTCGGTCGCCTTGCGGACCGCAAGGGCGCGACACGGCGCAAGCAGCTTGTCCGCCATGTTGAGGAACTGGTGGAGAAAGCAGGCGGACTTGCCGCGCTGCATGGCGAGGCATCGCTCCGCCTTGCCGGACTTTAAACCTGGTGACGAAGGAGCCGTGCGGCTTCTGGTGCGAAATAGGTGAGGACGCCATCTGCACCCGCCCGCTTGAAGCCGGTCAGGCTTTCAAGAATGACGCGATCCCGGTCAAACCAGCCGCGCTCGATTGCGCCAGCAATCATCGAATATTCCCCCGACACCTGATAGGCGAAGGTGGGCATACCGAATGCGTCTTTCACGCGGCGCACAATGTCGAGATAGGGCAGGCCCGGCTTCACCATCACCATGTCTGCGCCCTCGGAAATATCGAGGGCGACTTCCCGCAGCGCTTCGTCGCCATTGGCCGGGTCCATCTGATAGGTGCGCTTGTCACCCTTCAGCGCGCCTGAGGAACCGATGGCATCACGGAAGGGGCCGTAAAAAGCGGAGGCATATTTAGCGGCGTAGGACATGATCTGCGTGTTGGTGTGTCCCGCTGCTTCAAGGCCCGCGCGAATGGCGGCGACGCGCCCGTCCATCATGTCAGACGGTGCAATGATGTCGCAGCCTGCTTCCACCTGCACCAGTGCCTGCTTTACCAGCGCCTCGACGGTTTCATCATTCAGGATCGTCTCGCCATCAAGAAGCCCGTCATGGCCGTGGCTTGTATAGGGGTCGAGTGCCACATCGCAGAGCACGCCGATATTCGGCACCGCCTGCTTG
>JBAYOU010000114.1:0-5572 GCA_041678065.1 Parvibaculum sp.
CGCCTTGCGGCGCAGCGTGCGCCAGATCAGCCATACGCCCACGCCTGCAATCAGGATGAAGCTTGCCCGTTCGATGATCGGGAGCGTGCTTGCTGTTGCCCGGCTTGAGAGGCCGAGCAGCACGGCGAGAATGCCGACAACTGCAATGGCAGTCAGCGCTTGCGCAAAGGCGGAGAGAAAGGCGAGGACGATGCCGCGCTTCACCTCGCGCTCATCGGCGAGCAGATAGGAGGTCACGACAATCTTGCCGTGCCCCGGTCCTGCCGCATGGAAGACGCCATAGAGGAACGAGATTGAGACAAGCCCCCACATGGCGCTTGCGGATTGCTGCAGGTTCACGGCGCGCAGCGCGCTTGCCATGGCACGGTAATATTCCTGCTGCATCACCATGATGTAGCGCAACAAACCGGAGAAGAAGCCCGGCTCTGCAGGTGCGGCAGGTGCGTCGCCGCCCGGGACGGCGAACGGACTTTGCGCCAACACGGCGGTTGCAGAGAGCGCAAGTGGCAGCAACAGGGCCGGAATAAAGATTTGGGCCTTCTTCATCATGGCGCAGGCGGGCAGGTCGCCGTGACGATGGTGGCGAAATGCGCACCGAGCCGCGATGAGGGATCGGTGAAGGCCGTTTCGGGCAGGCCAAGCCAGACATTCTCAATATCCGGCGTGCGGCTTTCAAAAGAGCAGCCGGTGGGCACGGCGCCGGTCTGGCGTACCGGGTCATCTTTCAGATAGTCGATCGAGATGTAATAGGTGGGGTCGAATATGCGTAGTTCCGCTGGCGCGCTGGCAAGCTGCAGCGGCGTCGCAAGCGGAACGGTGAAGGAAAGCGAGAGGCGACCTGCTGCCTCATCCCATGTGGATTTGCCATCGCGCGCCGCGCCGAGGGCGACAGGCTGACCGCTCGTGGTGACTTCGGTGAAGTAATCCCACTCGGCGAGGTTCTGAAGGTTGATTTCGGCGAGACCTGCGAGCCATTCCTCGTCATAGCCTTCAGCCGTTTTCTCCGCGCCTTCAAGCGCGAAGGCGGAGTAAAATTCGTCGAATATCCAGAGAATGCCGATAGAGGCGAGGCGGCCTTCGGCGTCAAACTGCAATTCGGTCTGCATGTCGATCCAGACATGCGGGTGGGCAGCGGCGGGGGAAACCGGCAGACAGGCAAGGGCAAGCGCAACTAGCGCCGCCCGAATGCCCCATAAGCGATTTTCTCCCGCCACGATTGCCTCAATACCCTTCGAGGGTTGCGTAGCGCTCGCGATGGAAATTCCCATCGCCGAAGGTTGCTGATGCGACGCGGGAGCGCTTCATGAACAGGCCCACATCGAACTGATCCGTCATGCCCATGCCGCCATGCATCTGCAGGCCTTCATTGGTCATAATGGTTGCGATGTCGGAGAGGCGCGCCTTGGCAATGCTCGCAATCTGCGGCACGTCATTGCGGCGTTGTTCCAGCGCGGAAAGCCCGTCGAGCACGACGGAACGGCAAAGCTCAATCTCCGCGAAGAGATTGGCCATGCGGTGCTGCAGCGCCTGGAATGAGCCGATCACCTTGCCGAACTGCTTGCGCTCTTTGAGATAGGCGAGTGTGGTGTCGAAGGTTTCCTGCACAAGGCCGAGCATTTCGGCTGCAAGGCCGATACGGCCGATATCGAGCACCTGTTCGAGCACATCATTGCCACCATCAACCGAGCCGAGAACGGCGCTGGCCGGAACGGTTACATTGCTGAACTCGATATTGGCGGCATTGCGATTGTCCACCATCTGCGTGCGCGTGATCTTCACACCTTCGGCCTTCGGATCGACAAGGAAAAGCGTCACGCCGGTGCGGTCCGTATCCGCCCCGCTGGTGCGCGCAACCACAATGAGCTGATCGGCGACATGGCCATCCAGCACAAAGGTCTTCGAACCATTGAGGCGATAGGACGAGCCCTGTGCTTCCGCGCGCGTTGTGATGCGTGTCGGGTTGTGGTGCGGGCCTTCTTCCAGCGCCAGCGCCATGATGCGTTCTCCCGCCGCGATGGCGGAGAGTATCTCCTGGCGCTGCGTTGCATTGCCCGCAAGTTGCACGGCGGAGCCACAAAGAAGCACGGTCGAGACGAGCGGCGTCGCGGCGAGCGTGCGGCCAGCCTGTTCGAGCACGAGGCCAAGGCCTACGGGGCCGAACTCCGTGCCGCCATATTTTTCGGAGATGAGGATGCCGGCAAAGCCGAGATCGGTCATTTCCTTCCAGGCCGCGCGGTCAAAGCCGGTGGCGTCTTTCGTATCGCGGAGTTTCCGTAGATTGGCGACGGGCAGGCGCTCCTTAAAGAACTGCGTTGCGGTGTCGCGGAGCAGCTGCTGCTCCTCGGTCAGTACAAGTGACATGGCGTTCCGAATTTCTTGTTGTTCACATGGAAAGGGCGGCGGGCGCGTTTTTCACAATGCGCCCCGCATTGACCGGATCATTCGTCGGGAAGGCCTAGGACGCGCTTCGAGACGACGTTGAGCTGCACTTCGCTGGTGCCGCCTTCGATGGAGTTACCCTTCGAGCGGAGCCATGAGCGCGTGATGCCCAGTTCATCCTCGGAGAAGCCGTCACCTTCCCAGCCGAGCGCCTTGGTGCCCATCAGCTCAAGAAGCAGTTCGTAGCGACGCTTGTTCAGCTCCGTGCCGTAATATTTGAAGATGGAGCTTGCGGCGCCGGGGCCCTGACCTGCCTTGGCCTCTTCAGCCGAACGCTGCATTGTGAGCGCGAAGGCCTTGGAGTCCATCTTCTGGCGGGTAATGTGATCGCGCAGCGAGGGGCTGGCAATCTTGCCATTTACTTCGCCGAAATAATCCTTTGCGACCTGCTCCAGACTGCCAATGCCGCCGCCCGCGCCTACACCACCAAGGCCCATACCGGAGATCATTTCGCGCTCATGCTGCAGCAGGCGCTTTGCAATGGTCCAGCCCTTGTTGAGCTCGCCAACGAGGTTTTCTTTCGGCACTTTCACATCGGTGAAGAAGGTTTCGCAGAAGGGCGATGCGCCCGAAATCATGGTGATGGGGCGCGCTTCAACGCCTGGCGACATCATGTCGAACAGCAGGAAGCTGATGCCTTCATGCTTCTTCGTGGGGTCGGTCCGGACGAGGCAGAAAATCCAGTCAGCCTTGTCGGCATAGGAGGTCCAGATCTTCTGACCGTTCACGAGGAAATGATCGCCTTTATCCTCGCACTTTGTCTGAAGGCCCGCGAGGTCGGAACCGGCCCCCGGCTCTGAATAGCCCTGACACCAGCGGATTTCGCCGCGCACGATTTTTGGCAGGTGTTCTTTCTTCTGTTCTTCATTTGCGAACTCAAGAAGGGCGGGCCCAAGCATCCAGATGCCGAAGCTCGAAAGTGCAGGGCGCGCCCTGATGCGGCGCAGTTCCTGCTGGAGCACGAGGTTTTCTTCCTTGGTCAGCCCGCCGCCGCCATATTCCTTCGGCCAGGTCGGCGCGGTCCAGCCGCGCGACGCCATGCGGTCCAGCCAGAGCTTGGAATCGGGGTTCGGGTATTTGGCGTTTCGGCCACCCCAGACGGTTTCTTCTTCCGGCATCGGGGTCCGCATGGAGGGAGGGCAGTTCTCCTCCAGCCAGGCTCTTGTTTCCTGACGGAATTTCTCAAGCGCTTCCATGATTTTTCTCTTTCGCAGGGATATTGGTGGCGAGAGAATATCAGTCACCCCCGGTCAGGCAACCGGCATCCTCGGGAAAAGCAGGATGAGGGGAGGAGAACGGGTTTTCATAGCGGAAATTAAAAAGGCCGGCCCATTTCAGGACCGGCCTTGCCGCTTAATGTAGCGTTTTTCGCTCAGGAGACGCCAAGTTCTGTCTTGGCAAACTCCGTCACGCCCTTGTAATCCGCCTTGCCGTTCGGGGCCCGGAAGGGGACGGTGCCGATCAGGATGCGCTTTGGCGTCTTGTAGCCTGCGAGCTTGTCGCGGACATGGGCGCGCAATTCTTCTTCGTTGAACTGCGCCCCGTCATTGAGCTTCACGACGCCGGTGACTGCCTGACCCCATTTTTCGTCGGGCAGGCCGATGACCAGCGCATCTTCGATGGCCGGGTGGGTTTTCAGAACTTCTTCGACTTCTTCCGGATAGACTTTCTCGCCCGCCGTATTGATGCAGACCGAGCCACGGCCGAGCAGCGTCAGCGTGCCGTCTGGTTCGACAAGGCACCAGTCGCCAGGGATCGAGTAGCGCGCGCCGCGGATCGTCTTGAAGGTCTTGGCGCTCTTTTCCGGGTCCTTGTAGTAGCCAATCGGGATGGGCGCACCCAGCGCGATGAAGCCGGGCTTGCCCGATCCGGGGACGATCGGCTCATCATTCTCATCGAACACCTGACAACGTTCGCCGATCTGGAACTTTGCGGTCGCAATCTCGCCTTCCTTCGTCATCAGCGACGAGCCAAGGCCAACTGCTTCCGACGCGCCGAAGCTGTCCGTCATGATGGCGTTTGGCATGTGCTGCAGAAGGCCGCGTTTCACTTCCGTGGACCACATGACGCCCGAGGAAATTATGGTTGCGATAGAGGAGAGATCGTATTTGCCCGGTGCCTCTTCCAATGCACGGAGCATGGGTTTTGCGAAAGCGTCCCCCACGATGGCGACCTGCTGCACCTTGTTACGATCAACCTCTGCCCAAAGTTCATGCGGGTCGAGCGACACACTGTCCAGCGTCACGATGCAGCCGCCTGAAAGCATGTTGCCATTCGCAGTGAGAAGCCCGGTGCCATGCATCAGCGGGCAGGCCGGAATCATCGGGCCGGCGGGGCCGACTTCCTTGATCGAAGCGACAAGCGCTTCCAGCGTTTCCGGCACGGGGCCAAGGCGGCGGAGCGCGGCAAGCTGCACTTCGCGCATGTCATTATGCGTCCACATCACACCCTTCGGCATGCCGGTGGTGCCGCCTGTGTAGATGAAGAGCATGTCATCGGGCGAGCGTTTGATATCAAGCTGTTCGCCATTGCCCGTGGTGGCAAGCGTTTCATAGCGCTCCGCAAAGGGCGCGATTTCACCGCCATCATTCACCTCAACAAAGGTCTGCACCTTTGTAAGGCGCGGGCGGATTTCCTCGATCACCTCACGGAACTCGCTGCCATAGACAACGGTCTGCGCGTCGGAATTGTCGAAGATGTAGAAAACTTCGTCCGGCTTGTAGCGGTAGTTCACATTCACATGGGTGAGGCGCGCCTTGTAAGAGGTCGCGAGCAGTTCGGTATATTCCGGCCGGTTGCGCATGTAGAAGGCAAGCTTGTCGCCGGGCTTTGCGCCCCGTTCGATCAGCGCCCGGGCAAGGTTATTGCTGCGTTTTGTCGTCTCACCCCAGGTGATGCGGCGCTCTCCATGCACAAAAGCGGGTGCATCCTGAGGCAGTACAGGGGAAATAGCGTCGAGAATGTCCCCGAAATTCCAAGCCATGAAAGTCCTCCCAGACTGATCGCGTGGGCTGCCTCGCGAAGAGCGGGCGGCCAGTTCTTTTGGGAATACTATACAGGGAAATGCGGAGCGGTCATCCGTGAGCGGCGATGAGATCGCACGCGATGGTTCGTTGACGCAGCGTAAGTATGC
>JBAYOU010000115.1:0-5549 GCA_041678065.1 Parvibaculum sp.
CAAGACCTCATGCCCTCTTCCCCCACACGCGACCAAGCGGCACTCCTTTTCGCCAATCAGACGTTTTATCAAGCGTTTGCGGAGCGTGACCCCGTGCTTATGAGCACAATATGGGCCGCGCGCGAGCCGGTGACCTGTCTTCACCCCGGCTGGCCGCCGATAGAGGGCCGCGAGAATGTGCTGCAAAGCTGGCATGCTATCCTCACCGGCCCGGCCAGTCCCGAAATCGAATGTCTTCATGCAAGAGCCGGTATCCATGGGGACACCGGCCTTGTGATCTGCTATGAGCGCATCCGGCAGGAATATCTGCTTGCCACGAATATCTTCATTCGCAGCGGCGATGGCTGGCTGATGATCCACCACCAGTCAGGCCCCGCACCCGAACCGGCGGAAAACCTGCCGCCTCCGAAGCGAAGCATTAACTGACGCAGCCTCACTGTTGACATTCTTGTTAGCGGGTTGTTGCGCAACAGCGAAAACTATATGATCCGCGCGCCCGAGCGCGCTCCGCAGCGCCCGGGCCTCCACCGTCTGGCCCACCGATCAACCATCCCGTTCGGGGAAGGAATGTAACGGTCCGGGGTCGCGCCCACCCAAATGAGTGGGAGCCCGGACGATCCCCTTTGTGGCGGGCGCCATGCGGATGAACGAGGCTGATAGAGGACGAAGCATGTCGCAAGTGCTGGAGCGCAGTTCTGTTGCGGAAGAAAAATCGGAAGTGTCCGTAAGGCCGGGCGAGCCGGATGGTCCGCGCATCGCCGCGATCAAGGGCGACCGCCCGTTGCGTATTCTTCTGCCGAGCTATCGTTCCAATCCGACAACCGGCGGCCAAGGCGTCTATATGCGCCACATCGCCAAGGCGCTTGTCGAGCTTGGTCATCAAGTCGACGTGATCTCTGGCCCGCCCTATCCCGAGCTTGATCCGCGTGTGCATCTCATCAAGCTCCCCTCGCTCGACCTATATGCAAACCCGAACCCGATCCGCTCAATCCGGCCCTGGATGTTCGCCTCCCCCATCGACCTGTTCGAATGGTGGAGCCATGCCACGGGCGGCTTTTCCGAGCCCTACACATTCGGTGAGCGCATGGCGCGATATGTGCGCGGCACACTGAACGATTATGACGTCTGCCACGACAATCAGACGCTGTGCTGGGGCCTGCTCAAGATGCGCGACATGGGGCTACCCGTGGTCGGCACGATCCATCATCCGATCACGATGGATCGCCGTATCGATATCGACCATGCAAAGACGCTGAAGCTGAAGCTGCTGAAAAAGCGCTGGTACTCCTTCCTCAACATGCAGATCAAGGTGGCGCGCCAGCTTGATCCGCTGATCGTTGTCTCGGAAAGCACCCGCCGCGATGTGGTGCGTGAATTCGGCGTTGATGTGTCAAAGACACGTCTCGTGCTTCATGGTATCGACCATCTCCAGTTCCGTCCCATGCCGGAAGTGAAACGGCGCGATGACCTGATCGTCGCCTGCGCCAGTGCCGACGTGCCGCTGAAGGGGCTCATCTATCTCATCCGCGCCTATGCGGAACTGCTGAAGACGCGGCCTGATCTCAAGCTGAAGGTGATCGGTCGCCTGCGTGAAGGCAACACATCAGACGAACTGCGCACGCTCGGTATCATGGACAAGGTGGAGTTCGTGAGCGGTGTCACGGATGAAGACATCACCACAATCTATAATGAAGCGACGATTGCCGTTTCGCCTTCGGTCTATGAAGGTTTCGGCTTTCCCTGTGGCGAGGCCATGTCCTGCGGCACGCCCGTGATTGCGACGAATGGTGGCTCGCTGCCGGAAGTTGTGGGCGATGCGGGCATTGTGGTGCAGCATTCCAACCCGCCGGCACTTGCCGCCGCCATCGCCACCATGCTGGACAACCCCGAAATGCGTGAGGCCTATGGCCGCGCGGGCCGTGAACGCATTCTCGCCCGCTTCAAATGGGAACGCGCCGCGCGTGAATGCGCTGAAATCTACAGGCAGACGATAGAAAATGCAGACAATCGATCTGAACGTACTCGGGCTTAAGAACGGCCAACGCGCGCTCGACCTTGGTTGTGGCGCGGGACGGCATGTTCACGCCATGTATTACCATGCTGAGTGCCATGTGGTTGGCATTGACCTCGGCTTCGAGGATGTGCGCCGCACGCGCGAGGGCTTCGGCACCTGCCCGGATATGGACCCGGAGACGAAGCGCGCCTTCTCTCTTTCGGTGGGCAATGCGCTCTCGCTGCCCTTCCCCGATGCAAGCTTCGACAAGATCATCTGCTCGGAAGTGCTGGAGCACATTCCTGACTATGGGCAGGCGCTGAATGAGATACATCGCATCTTGAAACCGGGCGGCACACTCGCTGTCAGTGTACCGCGCTTCTGGCCTGAATGGATCTGCTGGGCGCTTTCGGATGACTACCACAACGAGCCGGGCGGCCATGTTCGTATCTTCCGGGAAGGGGAACTCAAAGGCGCTGTCGAGAGCCGTGGCCTCTCCTTCTTCCATCGCCATTTCGCACACGGGCTGCATTCGCCATACTGGTGGCTGAAATGCGCGGTGGGTGTGAAACGCGAGGATGTGAAGATCGTCAATCTCTACAAGCGCTTTCTTGAGTGGGACATTCTTCAGGCACCCTGGCTCACACGGACGCTCGAAAAGATTGCCGGGCCGCTGATGGGCAAGAGCGTCGTTCTCTATTTCCAGAAGGGAGCGGCATGACATATCTGACATGGGGCGACCGCCCGCCGGAAAACTTCTTTGATGGTTCGCGCGCGCGTATTCTTGAGCTGCAGCGCGATAATGGTGCGATCCCTTGGTATGATGGCGGTGTAGTGGACCCGTGGAACCACACGGAGGCCGCAATGGGCCTGACCGTGCTGGGTGAAATCGACCATGCGCGCCGCGCCTTCCGCTATCTCGCAGAAACTCAGCTCAAAGATGGCTCATGGTGGGGCCAGCTTGGCAGCGCCGTTCCCTTCGATGAAGAAGAGCAGCGCTTCACGGGCGAGGAAGAAGACGCAGGTCACCCGATCCGCGACACGAACTTCGCTGCCTATATCGCAACAGGTGCATGGCATCACTATCTCATCACACGCGACCGCAGATGGCTTTCCGATATCTGGCCGCATGTGGAAGCCGCAATGGGCTTTGTACTTGCCCATCAGAGCGAGTATGGCGATATTCGCTGGGCGGCGAATGATCCGCATACGCCGGAGAATGACGCGCTCGTAACGGGCTGCTCATCCATTTACAAAAGCCTCGAATGTGCTGCGCAGATTGCGCGCGAACTGGGCCAGCCCTCGCGTGCCTTCATGGAAGGTCGGACGCGGCTCGGCAAGGCGCTGCGTGACATGCCGCATCGCTTTGATCGCACATGGGAGTCGAAGGATCGCTACTCGATGGACTGGTACTATCCGGTCCTCGCGGGCGTCGTCACAGGCGAGGTCGCAAGAAAGCGCCTTGCTGCCAAATGGGACATCTTCGTTGCCGAGGGCAAGGGTTGCCGCTGCGTGCTGGATCAGCCCTGGGTGACTGTCGCCGAGAGCGCAGAACTGACCATGGCGCTTCTGGTCGCCGGCCAGCGGCGCGAAGCGGAAACCCTGCTCTCATGGCAGCATCAATGGCGCGCAGATTGCGGTGCCTATTGGATGGGCTATCAATTCGTGGATGAAGTCGCCTGGCCCGCCGAAAAGCCCGCATGGACAGCCGCCGCAGTCATCCTCGCGACCGATGCCGTGGCAGGCCTCACCCCTGCCGCGCGCCTCTTCGCGGAACGCACCCTAGCTGAGGCGGCGGAGTAGTCGCAGGCTCTTCACCACACGCTCTTCCGCGAAAAACCCTGATGCCAGTGCCAGCTTGTAAATCTCGTAGGGCGGACGACCGCCATCCTTCGGGTCCGGGAAAACATCATGGATAGCCAGGATACCGCCCGGCATCACGCGCGGTGCCCAGAGGCGATAATCCGTCAGCGCCGGTTCCATGCCGTGCCCGCCATCAATGAACACCATAGCCAGCGGCGTCACCCAGCCCTTTGAGACAACCTCGGACGGTGCAACAAGCGGCACTACCGTATCCTCAAGCTTCGCAATACGCAGCGTACGACGGAAAAGCGGAAAGGTGTTCAGCCGGTCTGTTTCCGGGTCATACAACGTTTCGTCATGATGCTCCCAGCCCTTCTGGTTCTCCTCCGAGCCATAATGATGGTCGAGCGCATAGAGAACCGCGCCGTTCTTCTGGCAAGCCGTGCCGATATAAACCGCCGACTTTCCGCAATAGGAGCCGATTTCGAGCACAGGTCCAAGCCGCGAGGCCTCAAGCGCCGCCTCATGAAGCGCCCGGCCTTCCTCTGCATCCATGAAGCCCTTGATGCTCTCAATATCGATCGGAAGCTGCACGCGTCTGCCCTGCTCTGATGGGTGGGAGCCCTTTCCCTCGCACGTCCCCGCCCGCGCAGCAAGCGCTTAACGAGGTGCAACGAATGGGAAACGAATGCACAGGATAATGGCGCCTCCCATGCCCTGGAGCCCGTGATGAACAACGCCGCCCGCCAGATCGATCAGGATGAATATGACGCCATCCAGGAGGCCGTCTTTTCGACGCCCAAGGGCCGCTGGTTTCTGGAGGAATTTGCCCGCCGCCACCGCGCTGCCGATACGCAGGAAGTAATCGCGTCCATCACGCGCCTTTACGATCTCGCGCGCGAGACGGCGGCGGAAGCCCGCTTCGGCTTTCTCTATCATGAGATGCAGGAGATGCGCCGCGCCATGGGTGAAGCGCGCGCCGCTATTGCGGCCATCAAGCCCGGCGAACCGCGGGATACCCACCACCATGAGGAATTGACAGCAGTCGCCGAAGCCGCAACCCGCGCAGCCGAAGATACGCGCCATGCCGCGACGCGCCTTCAGGAGATTGTCGACGCGCTGCGCCAGACCGGCGCGGAGGCCGATCTCTGTGACGAGATCGAAACCCATGCGAGCGGCATCTTCATGGCCACTTCCTATCAGGAGATGACGGGCCGCCGCATCCACGTTGTGGTGCAAGCACTGGAAGTGATGGAAAACCACATTGCGAAAGTCGTAGCGCTTTGGGAAGCGGAAGCCCGTAAGAGCTGACCACTCACGCACTCACTTCGTGGTTGATGCAGCCCACGCTCCATTGCGGCGCGCCGTCCACCACACGGTGCCCGAGCTTCGTGATCGAGAGCGGCGCAACATCAATCCGCAAGGCCGTTGCAAGATCAATGTCGAGCGCCAGCGCAATTGCCGCGCGAATGACATTGCCATGTGCAACGGAAACAAGTGTGTGTCCGGCATAATGCTCGGTAAGCCGCCGCACTCCCTCATAAACACGGGTCGCCACATCAACGAAGCTCTCACCCTCCGGCGGCACGATCTCCGCAGGCCAGGCCCAGTCCAGCGTGCGGTTGACGGCAAAGACGTCATTGTAGCTTCGCCCCTGCCACAGCCCATAATTCTGGTCGGTGAAATCGCCAACAGCTACCGGATCAACGCCTGATCTGAGCGCAAGCGCCGTTACCCGCGTCCGCGTAAGCGG
>JBAYOU010000116.1:0-5511 GCA_041678065.1 Parvibaculum sp.
GAAGATGAGCAAGCGCAGCATTGTGCTGGTACTGACAATCGGGCTTGCGACATTCCTGTCCTTCGCCATCGGCTTCTGGCTGCATGGCGGGCGCAAGGCAGCAGAGCTTGCGGATGCAGGCCCATCCGTCTGCCTCCAGACGGCGGATGACACATCTTCCGTGCATCACGGTATGGTCTGGGTGGAAGGCGGCCGATTCACCATGGGCGACACGGTCTACCCGGAAGAAGGCCCCCTGCGCGAAGTCTCGGTTGATGGCTTCTGGATGGATCGCACCGAGGTGACAAACGCAGAATTTGCCGCCTTTGTGGAGGCGACGGGCTATGTCACGGTCGCCGAGCGCCCGGTAGATGAGAGGCTTCACCCGGGCCTTCCACCGGAGATGCGAAAGCCCGGTGCGGTTGTCTTCATCATGCCGAATGATGTGAATGGCACGGGCGATATTTCGCAATGGTGGCAGTATGTACCGGGTGCGAACTGGCGCCAGCCCGGCGGTCCGAATACGTCCATCGATGGGAAAGAGCATTTCCCCGTTACCGCCATCGCCTATGAAGATGCGCTCGCCTATGCCACATGGAAGGGAAGGACGATTCCGAGCGAGGCCCAATGGGAGTGGGCAGCGCGTGGCGCAAACCCTGATGCGCCTGCGGCGCGCGCCCAGCCGAAACAGGCAAACACCTGGCAGGGTCTCTTCCCCGTCATCAATGAGGCGGAAGACGGCTTTGTCGGCATCGCACCTGTCGGCTGCTTTGAGCCGAACGAAGTCGGCCTCCATGACATGATCGGCAATCTTTGGGAGTGGACGGCAGATGCCTATGAGGGCGCGCCGGGCAGGCATGTCATCAAGGGCGGCTCATGGCTTTGTGCGCCGTCATATTGCATCCGCTATCGCCCCGGCGCACGCCAGCCGCAGGAAGTCGACCTCGCCACCACCCATCTCGGCTTCCGAACCATACTCATTGCGCCGCCACCGGCATGAGGGCAGACGCTTTTTCGGCCTGACAAGGGAGACTTTCCGCTGCATGGGCGTTCTATCCCCGACGCCTGGCGCAAGCGGGAGTTTTCATGCTGCCTCACGGACAGTTCAAACAGGCCGATGCGGAGGACAGAACTCCGTCTTCCATGCTGCGTCCAGGCAGAAATGTCTGGCGCGTGGAAAGGGCGGCGCGCGTTCATTTGCTTGTAGATGCGGCCAATTATTTCGCCGCGCTGCGTCAGGCGATGATCTCGGCGCGTCGTAGCATCACTATTATCGGTTGGGATATCGATAGCCGTACCCGCTTTGTGGGCTCGTCACGCCAAGCTGAGGACGGTCTGCCGGAATGCTTCGGGGAATTCCTTTCTGCTCTCGCAATCGAAAATCCTGATCTGAAGATACGTCTCCTGCTTTGGAAGCACTCCGTCATCTATTGGATGGAGCGTGAATTTCTGCCGGCCATGCCGCTCCGCTGGAGCACGCCACCCAATATCGATTTGTGTCTTGATAGTGAAGCGCCGCCCGGTGCGTCACAACACCAGAAGATTGTAGTGATTGACGGGTGTCTGGCTTTCAGTGGCGGCCTCGATCTCACCATTCGACGTTGGGATACATGCTCGCACGATCCGGATAATGCGCAACGCACCGATCCTGCGGGCAAACCCTATCGTCCCTTCCATGATGTGCAACTCATGGTGGATGGAAGCGCGGCCCGCGCGCTCAATGAAATTGCCTGTCAGCGCTGGCAGCAGGCTGCTTGCGAGCCGGTGAAGACCGCACCTGCTGACACCGATCCATGGCCTGCCCCGATAAAGCCCCATTTCACCTCGGTTATACTCGGCATCGCGCGAACGGTTGCGCCGCGCAACGGGCTTGATGGCTGCCGGGAAATCGAGCACCTGTTTCTTGATATGGCGTCGCGGGCGGAGCGATGGATTTATATCGAAAACCAGTTTCTGACCTGCCGCAATGTCGCGGAAGTGCTCGCCAAACGCTTGCGCGAGAAGCCGGGACTGGAGGTGATATTGGTCGTCCCCAAAACGCATGAGACATGGATTGAGCATCGCACCATGCTCGCGGGCCGGATCCGCTTCATGAATGTGCTGCGTGAGGCGGGCGTCTCAACGCGTGTGCGACTTCTTTATCCCTGGGTGGCGGGAGAGGAAGGCGAGAGCGATGTCATGGTTCATTCCAAGGTTATGATTGTGGATGACCGCCTCTTGCGGGTGGGTTCCGCCAATCTCAATAATCGCTCAATGGGAACCGACACGGAATGCGATCTCGTCATAGAGGCGCAGGATGAAGAGGACAGGGCAGGGATAAGGCAACGCCTCGCGGAGCTGTTGGGCGAACATTGTGGTGCCGAACCGGATGATGTCTCCGCAAATCTCACCGACGACAAATCTCTTTTCTCGATCCTCGAAAAATTTCAGTCGGAACGGCGCGGATTACGCGCTGTGGAGGATGGCGACTATCTCCCGGCAAGCCATCTCACCACAGTGGAGAAGGTGGCAGATCCTCTCCATCCACTGGTGTCCCATGACCACCTTACGGAATTAGCGTCTATGCCGGATGCTAATGGAAAATCCGGCTGGCCTGTGATGGTAAAAGTCGTCGTTGCGCTTATGGTTGTCGCGGCGCTTGGTCTCATCTGGCAATATACGCCGCTTTCCACCTATGCGGATCCGGAATTGTTGCGGCGCGCTTTCGATAATGTCGAGGCGAGCCCCTTTGTTGCACCGATTATCCTTGCGATCTTCATCCTCGGTGGACTGATCGCGTTTCCACTGACAGTGCTCGTGCTTGTCACGGCAGGGACATTCGGTTTCTGGCCCGGCACCGCTTATGCGCTGATCGGTTCCATGTCGAGCGCATGGGTAACATATGGGGCAGGACGTTTACTCGGTAAAAGATATCTCCGAAACGTCATCGGCCCGCGTATCAATCGCGTCAGTAAGGAAATCGGCAAGCACGGCGTGCCTGCCATCGCGACAATCAGGCTGGTGCCCGTCGCGCCCTTTACGCTGGTCAATCTTGTCGCGGGTGCACTGCGTATTCCTGTTCTTGATTACACGCTTGGCACGCTGCTTGGCCTTGCGCCTGGCATCTTTCTCATGTCGCTCATGGGCGACCGAGTTTTTATCTTGCTCCGGGATCCGTCGCTCACCGATCTCGCGATCATCGTCGTGGCTTTTGCGGCATGGATCGCTATGGCTTTCGGCCTTCAACGTCTTGTGGCCAGATGGCAGCGATCAGATTGATGAACGGAAGAATACGCTTCCTGAGCTGGAATATCCATGGCGGGATCGGTTCTGATGGCGATTATGATCTATCGCGCATCGTCGATCTTATCGCCCGTCACGACCCTGATATTATTGCCTTGCAGGAGGTGGATTCACGCGGGCGATCGGGGGATGAACTGCCGTTTCCTTTCCTGTGTAAAACACTCGGCGAATACGCCGTAGAAGGGCGCACATTGTCAGCGCCCGATGGCCATTACGGCCATTGCATCATCAGCCGTTTTCCGCTGCGCCGCATGGCAGTTCACAACCTCTCCTTTAGTGCGCGGGAGCCGCGCTGCGCCATCGTCGCGAATGTAGAAACGGCATGTGGCTGGTTCCGGCTCGTAACGACGCATCTCGGCCTCGGCATTCTCGAGCGACGCGCACAAGCGGCCCGCCTCGCCCAACTGGCGAGCGAAGTGAAGGGGCCATGCGTTTTGATGGGGGACTTCAATGACTGGTTCGCCTTTGGCCGTGTGCGACGGAGCCTCAAGCGCGTCATGCCCGCCCGCACGATGGAGCGAACCTTTCCATCATTTCTGCCGCTGCTTCGCCTCGATCGCGTCTATTGCAACGCGCAGGCACGATTGATCGCAAGCTGGACCGACAAAGACGCTGCCATTGCATCCGATCATTTGCCGATCATTGCCGATGTGGAGATCGGAGGAAACACTAGCGCCGGTGTGCCCCATCCAGCGTGAGAAGGTCTCCGTAAAGCTCTGGCCGTCTGTCGCGGAACACGCCCCAAGAGATGCGCTGTTTGCGATTCTCTTCGGTATCGAAAGTTGCGGTGAGAACCTCTTCCTTGTCTTCGCTGGCCTCAGCCACCTTTGCGCCGCTTGCATCGGTGATGAAGGAAGAGCCATAGAAGGTGAGGGTGCAGCTTCGCCCTTCCTCGCGGCCGATCCGGTTTGAAGCAACGACGGGAATAATGTTTGCAGCGGAATGTCCCTGCATCGTGCGCTGCCAGTGATCGCGCGAATGGATCGTCGGGTCATGCGGCTCGGAGCCGATGGCGGTCGGGTAGAGAATGACGTCTGCCCCCTTCAGCGCGAGAATACGGGCCACCTCAGGAAACCACTGATCCCAGCAGATCGCCGCTCCTACGCAACCGTGCCGCGTGTTCCACACCTGAAATCCCGTATCGCCAGGACTGAAATAATATTTCTCGCTATAGCCGGGGCCGTCCGGAATATGTGATTTGCGATAGGTGCCGAGGATCTCACCGCTATCGATCATCACCAGCGAATTGTAGAGGGCGTTATTCGCGCGCTCGTAGATCGAGATCGGAAGGACGATGCCATATTTCTCCGAAACCGAACGCAGATGGCCCACGGCCGGATTCTCATCCACCGGCATTGCAAGCTCCATCAGGTCGGGTGCCGTATCTTTGCAAAAATAATGTGTCTCGAAAAGCTCCTGCAGCAGGATGATATTTGCGCCCCGCTCGACAGCGACAGTAACCAGCTTCTCCGCCCGCGCAATATTCTCGTCGCGGTTCTGGCTGCACGCCATCTGCGTTGCGGCTACGGTGATTTCTGTCATCGTGAAACTCCTGCTCAGGCACGTCTGAAAACTCTGATTGCGACGATCATACATCATCGGCTGGCCTGCAGGCACATATCGGTCTCTGCCATATGGCATCAGCTCCTGCTAAGCTTTCGGGCAATGAGGTTTCTGGCAGGATGGGTTTGTGACGACGAGTAACATGCATGTGGAGAACGCGATCCCGCGCGCGAGCTTCCACGTCTTGCCGCCCCCGCCTCCGCGCCAGCGTGCCTGGACGCGCGAACTTGCAATCGCCGTGGCTTTTGCGGTTCTGCTCAATCTTCTGGTGCTGCTTTCTTTCTTTTTCGTTCGGCCGGAAGGGGCACCCCCGGTGCCGGAGCCGCCTGCCATCGAAGTCGAGATCGTCCAGCAGCCGGAAGCGGAGCCTGCGAAGGAACAGCCCGCTCCGGAGCCGATCCCGCCACCGCAGCCTCAACTTGAAAACCAGCAAAGCTTCACCCGCTCCGGGGCAACCGATGAGCGGACAACACCCGGCTATGGCGAGGAAGAAGACGCCCCTGCAGATATGGACGTAACGGAGCCGGAAGCCGAGCCGGAGCCGTCCCAGCCGGAAGTAAAGGCGCGAGAGCAGGTGGAGATACCCGGCTGGGCCCGAACGCTGGAACCCGGTTACGATGTTCGGGCGGGCCAACAGGGCGCCGCGCAATCAAGCCAGCAGACTTCGCGAGCGCGGGGCGGGGACGC
>JBAYOU010000117.1:0-5480 GCA_041678065.1 Parvibaculum sp.
CGCAAAGGCGCGCGGCGGATGGAGGTTCAGCTTTTCCGCGCAGATGGTGAGGTGACGCGGCTTCGCGCGGGCACGAGCCTTGCCACGCATGAGGCGGACCATATTGCGCGCCTCTTCCGCGAGAAGCTTGAAGCCATGGGCGATGATTTCGATCTCGGGTTCGGCATTGAGACGATCACGCTTGCCTGTCTCGCCGTCGATCCGCTGGTGCCTGCACAACAGGGCTTTGAAGGTGGTGCAGAGCAAACGGAAGCGCTGGATCGCTTTGTGGACCGGGTGAGCAATCGTTTCGGTACGGAACGTCTTTTCAGAATGGAGCCGCGAGGGAGCCACATTCCCGAAAATGCGGTGGGGGTGGTTCCGGCCCTTCACGGGAAAACGCCCGCCATGACGGGCTGGCCCACACATATAAGAGAACACAGAGCCGCTGTTCTGGGCGGCAGCCTGCCGCGTCCCTTGCGGCTTCTTCCCATGCCGGAACCGGTGGAGGCGGTAGCCGAAGTGCCGGAGGGGCCGCCGCGCCTCTTCCGTTGGCGGAAGATTGCGCATCGCGTCACGCGGGCGGAAGGGCCAGAGCGCCTTGCGCCCGAATGGTGGCGCGAAGGGCAGAAGCGCACGCGCGATTATTACCGCGTGGAAGACAGCGATGGGCGACGCTTCTGGCTTTATCGCGACGGGCTTTATCGTCATGACAATGACGGGCCACGCTGGTTTCTGCACGGTGTTTTCGAATGAGCGCGGCATTTTCAGAACTCGCGGTTGCGAGCAATTTCAGCTTTCTGCGTGGCGCTTCTCATGCGGAAGAGCTGGTAATGGCGGCTGCTGCACAGAAGCTCGAAGCGATAGGCATTGCTGATCGCAATACAATGGCCGGGCTTGTGCGCGCTCATGCGGCGGCGAAGGCCGCAGGCATTCGCTTCCTGCCGGGTGTGCGCCTTGTGTTGCGGGATGGTTTTGAGGTGATTGCTTATCCGCGTGATCGCGCCGCTTATGGGCGGCTTGCGCGACTTCTCACGCGCGGCAACAGGCGTACCAAAAAAGGCGAATGCGATCTCGGGTTTGAAGATGTGCTGGCGGAGGGGGAGGGGCAGTGTTTCATCGCCATGCCGCCGCCCGTGCCGGATGCGGCTTTCAGGGAAACGCTCGATCATTTTGCACACGCCTTTCCGGGGTCTGTCTGGCTTGCGCTCACGCCGCTTTATCGTGCGGATGACAGGCGGAGACATGAGATTCTGCTGCGTCTTTCGGCAGAGGCGGGTGTGCCTCTTCTTGCGACCAATGATGTGCTGTTTCACATGCCGGAGCGAAAGATGCTGCAGGATGTACTTACCTGCATCCGCAATCATTGCACGCTGAAGGAAGCGGGTTTTCTGCTGGATGCCAATGCAGAACGTCATATCAAGAATGGTGAAGAAATGGCGCGGCTGCTGGCTTCCTTTCCTGATGCGCTGGCGGCGCCACAAGAGATTATGCGCCGCTGTACCTTCTCGCTTGATGAGTTGCGCTACGAATATCCAACCGATCCTTTTTCTGAAAGAGAGACACCGCAGGAGCTTCTGACGCGGTTGACATGGGAAGGTGCGGCACATCTTTTTCCCGATGGGGTAAGTGCGAAGCTGCGCGCGACCATCGAGCATGAGCTGGCGCTGATCGAGGAATTGAAATATGCGCCTTACTTCCTCACCGTTCATGACATTGTGCGCTTCGCGCGCAGTCAGGGCATTCTTTGTCAGGGGCGCGGCTCAGCGGCCAATTCCACGGTTTGCTATTGTCTCGGCATCACTTCCGTCGATCCTGCTGAAGTGGATCTCCTGTTCGAGCGTTTCATCTCGCGCGACCGCAACGAGCCGCCCGATATCGATGTTGATTTCGAGCATGATCGGCGCGAGGAAGTGATCCAGTACATCTATGACAAGTATGGCCGCGACCGTGCAGGCATTGCGGCGACGGTCATTTCCTATCGGTCACGCAGTGCCATTCGCGATGTAGGGAAGGTCTTTGGTCTTTCCGAAGATATTGTCTCGGCTCTTGCCCGCTCCACATGGGGTTGGTCGAGCAAAGGTATATCGCGAGAACGCGCCGCTGAAATCGGCCTTGATGCGGAGAACAGGGAATTGCGTCTGGCGCTGCGGCTTGCAAGTGAGCTGATCGGTTTTCCACGTCATCTTTCGCAGCATGTTGGCGGCTTCGTCATCACGGAAGGGCCGCTCGAAGAAGTGGTGCCGATCCAGAATGCCGCGATGGAAAATCGTACCTTTGTTGAATGGGACAAGGATGATCTCGATGCGCTCGGCATATTGAAAATCGATGTTCTGGCGCTTGGCATGTTGAGTTGCATTCGCCGCGCTTTTGAATTCATCGAAAAGCATTATGGCCGTTCGCTTGATCTTGCGCGTGTGCCACAAGGCGATCCGGACGTGTATGAGATGCTTTGTCAGGCGGATGCGATTGGCGTCTTTCAAGTGGAAAGCCGTGCGCAGATGTCCATGCTGCCGCGTCTGCAACCAAGAAAGTTTTACGACCTTGTGGTTGAAGTCGCCATTGTGAGGCCGGGGCCGATACAGGGTGACATGGTGCATCCTTATCTCCAACGACGGCACAGAAAAGAAAAAATCACCTATCCCTCCAAGGCGTTGGAAGAGGTTCTGTACAAGACCTATGGCGTGCCGCTCTTTCAGGAGCAGGCGATGAAGATTGCCATTGTGGCGGCAGGCTTCACACCGGGTGAGTCAGATCAACTGCGCCGTGCCATGGCGACATTTCGTAAGTCCGGCACGATTGGTCTGTACCGAGAGAAATTCATCTCCGGTATGATCCGCAACGGCTATGAGCAGGAATTTGCGGAACGCTGTTTCAAGCAGATCGAAGGCTTTGCTGATTACGGATTTCCCGAAAGCCATGCCGCGGCCTTTGCGCAGCTCGCCTATGTGTCGGCCTGGATCAAATATCACTATCCCGATGTGTTCTGCGCTGCGCTTCTCAATTCGCAGCCCATGGGTTTCTACGCGCCCGCACAGCTTGTGCGCGATGCGCGCGAGCATGGTGTGGAGGTGCGGCCTGTCGATGTGAATGCGAGCAACTGGGATTGCACGCTGGAGGAGACAGAGACAGGGCGGTGTGCCGTTCGTCTTGGTTTGCGGCAAGCGAAAGGCGTGCCTGAAGAAGCGGCACTCCTTATCGAGGAAAGTCGAGAACAAGGCTTCGATTCCATCCGGCATTTCTGGTTGAAGACGGGGCTTTCTCCCCGCCTTATCGAGCGGCTTGCAGATGCAGATGCGTTCCGCTCCATCGGGCTCGACAGGCGCGATGCGCTATGGGCTGTGCGCGGACTTGGCGGATATGGGAAAGGGCAGGAGGGGAAGGCGCCCGCCACCTTGCCGCTTTTCGCGGTGCTGGAAGAAGGTGGGTTCCAGCATGAAGAAGAAATGCAGCTTCCGCCCATGCCACCCGGTGAGCATGTGGTGCTGGACTATGCAACGCTTCGGCTTTCGCTGAAGGCGCATCCTCTCTCTTTGCTGCGGGCGCGTTTTGCCGCGCAGCGCATCACGCCTGCCGCCGCTTTGAAGAATATTGCGAATGGCAGTTATGTAACGCTGGCAGGGTTGGTGCTGGTGCGACAAAGGCCGGGCACGGCGAGCGGTGTTATCTTCGCCACGATCGAGGATGAAACGGGAACGGCGAACGTCATCATCTGGCCGAAGCTTTATGAGCGGCGGCGGCGCGTGGTGTTGACGTCACGCCTGTTCTTTGTTCGGGGGCGTGTGCAGAAGGAGGGAATTGTCATTCATGTGATCGCGGATGATCTGGAGGACTGGACGCAGGAGCTGGCGCTTCTTACCTCGGGCGGGTTTGAGAGTATTTCTGCCGTAGCCTGTCCGGTGAATGAGGCAGGCGGGCCAACGCCTGATGAACGACAGGCGCATGAAGCCCGGCAGGAAGAGCGCCGCCTCAAGGCCGCGCGCTTCGTGCCGAAGAGCCGGGATTTTCACTAGGCAGTCAGTTTTTCCGCAAGACCGTGAATTGCAGGACGCTACCGACAATCTCTGTTGCAACGAAAAGCCACAGCACGGGCGTTGCGCCCATAGAGATTGCATAGATGATGAGCGCGGCAACGGCGAGGCGAGCAACAGCATCAATCCGGGCAAGTTCCGGCAGCGGTTGGCGCAGGCGCGCCAAGGCCCAGACGACACCAAGCACACCCATGATGTGAACAAACATCAGGCCGAATGGCCCCGCCTCGAAGAAGAGCGCAGGCGTGCCGAAGCCAAGCGTGTGGTCGATGCCATAGATCAGCGCAATCAATGCTTCCGCAATGAAAGGCAGGGCAAAAGGCAGGGTGACGGCGAAATCACACCACGCAACGGCTTTGATTAATCGTGTTGGCATGTCCCCCTCCCAAGCGACGCCGCATTATGCCAAGGCGCGGCCCTCGATCAGCGCGACAGCTCCCGCATTGCGTGGTCGAGGCCTTCCAGCGTCAGGGGATACATGCGTTCGCCCATGATCTGCTTGATGATCTGGAGTGAGGGTGTGTATTCCCAATGCCGCTCGGGGATGGGGTTGATCCAGACGCAGTTCTCGTAAATCTGCGTTACGCGCTCAAGCCAGATGCCACCCGGCTCCTCATTCCAGTGTTCCACCGACCCGCCCGCATAGGTGATTTCATAGGGGGACATGGTGGCGTCGCCGACAAAGATGACCTTGTAGTCGGAGGGATATTTGTGAAGTACGTCCCAGGTGTTCATCTTCTCTGTGTGGCGGCGACGATTGTCCTTCCACACGCCTTCATAAAGGCAGTTATGAAAGTAGAAATATTCGAGATTCTTGAACTCGGTACGCGCGGCGGAGAAAAGCTCCTCGCAAAGCTTGATATGGCTGTCCATCGAGCCGCCAATATCGAAGAAGATCAGCACATTAATCTTGTTACGGCGTTCAGGCACCAGCTTGATGTCGAGATAACCCTGATGCGCGGTTGCCTTGATGGTGCCGTCGAGGTCCAACTCGGTCGGCGCGCCTTCGCGGGCGAAGCGGCGTAGGCGGCGGAGCGCCACCTTGATGTTGCGCGTGCCAAGCTCGACCTGATCGTCGAGATTCTTGTATTCGCGCTTGTCCCACACTTTCACGGCCTTGCCGTGGCGACCTTCCTTCTGGCCGATACGTACCCCTTCCGGGTTATAGCCATTCGCGCCAAAGGGGGAGGTGCCGCCCGTGCCGATCCACTTGTTGCCGCCTTCGTGGCGTTCCTTCTGCTCTTCGAGGCGCTTTTGCAGCTCCTCCATGATTTTTTCCCAGCCGCCCAGCGCCTCGATCTGCGCCTTTTCTTCTTCAGTCAGGAATTTCTCGGTAAGCGCCCGCAGCCATTCTTCGGGGATCTGAGCGATATCGCCGTCGCCGATCTGTTCCAGTCCTTTGAAGACATGGCCGAAAACGATGTCGAACTTGTCGAGATTGCGTTCATCCTTCACCAGCGACGCGCGGGC
>JBAYOU010000118.1:0-5462 GCA_041678065.1 Parvibaculum sp.
ACCTTGAGCTCAAAGCCTTTGCAACCCGCGACGAGCAGGAAGTCGCCGGTTACGCCGAAGCCATGGAAATGATCTTCGCGCGCGCCGATGCGATTGACCTCACCGAAAACCACATCAAGCAGCTTCACCGCGACCTGCTGAAATACTCGGAGAAGGACACCCGGCATCGGGGCGAATACAAGACCTTGCCCAATCATGTCGAGGCTTTCGGACCGGACGGCAAGAGCATTGGCGTCGTATTCGAAACGGCGACGCCCTTCGACACACCGCGCCTGATGGCTGAATTGGTGACATGGGCGCAAACCGCGCTGCGCCAGAAGGAGCTTCACCCACTTCTTTGCATCGCCGTCTTCATCGTCGTGTTTCTTGCCATCCATCCTTTTCAGGATGGCAATGGCCGCCTATCGCGCATCCTGACGACCCTCCTGCTGCTGCGTGCCGGTTATGGGTACGTGCCCTACAGCTCTCTGGAAAGCGTGATCGAACACAGCAAGGAGGGTTACTACCTCGCCCTGCGCCGCACGCAAGGAAAAATCCGCAGCGATAAACCGGACTGGCAGCCTTGGGTGCTTTACTTCCTGACCGCTCTCAAGCAGCAAAAAGATCGGCTGGAAAAGAAGATCGAGCGAGAACGCATTCTGATCGGCGACCTGCCCGAGCTGTCGGTGCAGATTCTCGAACTGTGCCGTGAACGAGGCCGCGTGACGATTGCTGAAATCTCAAAAATCACCGGCATTAGCCGAAACACGATCAAAGATCATGTCACCGCCCTCGCCGAGAAGGGGCACCTCACTCGTCACGGCGCTGGCCGCGGCACATGGTACGCGCTGCAATAAGCGCCATCATCCGCGCACAAACAGAAGCAAGTTGAAATCGCCGCGCTTCGATTTGTACGGCTGACCAATTCGTTTGAATCCTTGCTTCAACAAGAAGGGATGGAAGTCCGTGTTCGTTTCACGCGTCGTCGCAAAGACGCCACTGCCACCAGCCAAGCTTAACGTCTTCTGTATCAGGGCTCGTCTATATCCTTCGTCCCGGCGATCCTCCTCCACGTACAAGTAGCCGAACTCGAACGGATACTCCCGATATAGAAGGCCGCTGCTCGTGTCCGCGAACACCCGCGTCCAATAGTTCTTGCGCGGAACCTTCAGGGCTGCGACACCCGTCAAGCCTCGTTTATCGTTCGTCCAAAGCACGTGACGGGCTCTGTCAAACCCACTCTCCAAATCGGCGCGCTCCTCTCTTGAGCACTGCTCTGGACTTCTAATCGTGGGCTCATGCGGCATGGTACTAGCTCATTCGCTTAGGGATGTGTCTCACCGTTGATAAGCAGAAGCCTGCTGAACGTTTCATCCCATTTTCTTCCTCCCTCGTTCATTGACCCTGAAACCATCGGAGCCATTCTTCTGTGATCGTCTGTGCGCGGAGCCGAAAGTGCGAAATGGCGCACCGGACAGGATGAAAGTGGGCACCGCTATGTTCTTGTAGGTGCTATATAATTTCGCACGTGAGGTCAGACTGCCCGCCCATATACAGTTGCCAAGGACAAAGATGCCCAGTTCAATGTCGGCCTCAACAGCGACAATGCGAATGTAAATTTGTCAGGATCGCAGCGTCAGGTCCGGTCACAGCAACCAGAATGGCAACGCCCATGACTGCCGTCCCTCAGTGCAACATCAGTTCGGCAATCAGCACGAGAGCCAGGACGATCAACACTGCTCCTGAAATACGGCTGACGATCCGAGCAGCCTGGGGACGCGACCGCAGTACGGCGCTGGAGAAGTAGCCGACGGCCAGATAAACGATGCCGCAGTTCAGTACATGGACGAAGCCCAGCATCACGATCTGCGCTGGAATCGGCCAAGCGGCAAGTGTGCTCGTGAACTGCGGCAGCAGTGCAAGAAACAGCAGAAACACCTTCGGGTTCAAGCCGCTGACGAAAAAGCCCTGTAGCGCCCACCTGCTCCATGATTGCGAAACTTGCCCATCGCGCGCCGCCGGAACCGGCGGGTGAAACAGAAGTTGGGTTCCCAGCCACAGTAGATATCCCGAACCCAAAACTGTCATCAGTGTCATCGCGACCGGCACGCCTGCGATCAGCACGCCGACGCCCGCCGCGACCACCAGAGTCGCCAAAAGATGGCCAAGCAGCAGTCCGGCGACGGCAGGCACCACGGCACGTTCGCGCATGCCCGCCGTGATGGCGTAGGCCCAGTCCGCCCCGGGCGTGATCACGAAAAAGATCGAAACGGCCCAGAAGGCCGCCAACAAGCTGAGTGTCAATGTGGTGCTCCCGCCTCATGGGCCCGCTTGAACCTTGAGAGGGAAAGTATCACTCTGCGGCGAGAAGGTGCTTCCTAATTCTTACCAATAAGGATACCGATCAGGCAATATCTCCCTTATGGACGAAACAGACCGAAAGATTCTTGCCGAACTTCAACGCGATGGACGGCTAACAGTGACCGAACTGGGCGAGCGGATCGGGCTCAGCCTGTCCCCCTGCCATCGGCGGGTGCGAGCCTTGGAGCAATCGGGTGTGATCAGCGCCTACCGGGCACAGGTCGATCCGGCCAAGGTGGGACTGAACTTCTCGGCCATCGTCTTCGTCACCCTTCGGGACGGCAACCGCGACTCAGTTCAGGCCTTCGAGGCGGCCTTGATGAATGTGCCGAAGATCGTTCAGGCCCAACGCCTGTTCGGCGACCCCGACTACATGCTTCATGTCCTCAGTCGGGACTTGTCCGATTTTCGTGAACTCTATGACGAGCGCTTGTCTGCCCTACCGGGCGTTCAGCGTCTCACCTCAACACTCGTGATGAAGAGCATCGTGCAGAACCGCCCGGTCCCACTTTAGAGAGCAGACCCATGAGCGCATTTAGCCCGCAAGATCCCGATTTTCAGACTCGCATACGAGCCAGTTTTGATAGGCAGGGGCTGATGGGCACTCTTGGCGCTTCAATACTGCGCATTGCGCCGGGAGCGGTTGATATCGCTTTATCGCCAAGCCCGGCTGTCTCGCAACAGCATGGTTTCGTGCACGCGGGAGCCGTGTCGGCCATCGCAGACAGCGCGGCAGGCTATGCCGCACTCAGTCTCATGCCGCAAAGCGCCGGGGTGTTAACCACCGAATTCAAGATCAACTTGGTCGCACCTGCGGCAGGTGAGCGCATCATCGCCAAGGGCCGCATCGTCAAATCCGGACGGACGCTGACGCTGGCACAGACAGAGGTTTTCTCCGAAGCGGCGGGGCGTGAGAAGCTGGTAGCGCTTCTTACGGCCACTCTCATGGCGATAGATGGCCGGGACGGAGTGGCGGATTAGTGAATCGGGGAGTTCTGACACTTGTTGAACTCCTGCACGAGGCTTCGCGAAGGCTCGCGGCGCACCTTGCTCTCGGATTGATCCGCACCTCAGTGACGTCATTGAAGCTGCCTGGGACGTTTGAGACCTCTCCAGTCGCTACGTGATCCCAGCAGATTTGGTGCCCACTTTTATTCTGGAACGGTTGAAACTTGGCGCGCCCAAGAGGACAAACTTCGAACTCTTTGCTGGACACGCTGGCTGACTGGAATGCCCATCTTGAACACTGCTTCCAAGGTCCGCCTGGCTCAAACAAGGGCCGGCTTGCAATTCAGCCATAGGTGAGTAAGATTAACTATCTATTATTAATAGTTATTGAGCATCCACCATGCCCACCAGTGTAGCCCTCGGCAATCACTTCGAGGAGTTCATCAAGGAACAGCTTGAGTCAGGGCGTTTCAACAACACCAGCGAGGTCGTGCGCGCCGGGTTGAGGCTGCTCGAAGACGAGGAAAAGCTGCGTCAGATTCGTCACGCGGAACTCAAGGCCGCAATCCAGGAAGGAATCGACAGTGAAGATGCCGGCACGATTGAAGAAGTCATAGCCCAGAACCGTGCGCGGCGGCGAGCACGCGCGACCTCGGGCAAGTAGTGCGCGTCCGGCTGTCGCGTCGGGCGGAGACGGATCTCGTCGAGATAACGGACTTCATCGCTCTCGATAATCCCGAACGCGCCGACGAGTTTGAAGACGAGCTGCTTGAGCACGCGCACAAGATTGCCCAGGCACCGCTTGGCTACGTCGAACGACCAGAGTTGAAGAAGGGAATTCGGTCCTGCGCTCACGGCGCCTACGTCATTTTCTTTACGATCGACGATCAGGGTGTACGTATCGAACGCATCCTGCATGGCGCGCGCGATCTGGGATCGTTGCTGAACCAGTAGGAATCCTCGTCAGCTTGTTACGTGGCGTGACCGGTGTCACGCTACATCAGTAGTTTTCTCGGATCAGATTCCGTGGGGTTCTGGATAACTGTGGAAAACTCTACTCCCACCTGGTCCTGATCGTCAGGGGGTTACACAACGTCCGGGGCGGTTGGCAGCCGCCGTAGCGCTGCTCTAAGGTCCGATCAGCAGCTTCGCAAAATCGGGATTTGAGAAAACATCGGGCAGCCCGGTCACGACGGCCTGATAGCGGCTTCGCGTCGAGGCGGCGGCGGACTCCCCGTGGAACCTGATGCCGCCGTAGATCGAGAATCCCCAGAAACTGAACTCGGGGTAGTCACGCCCCTGGCCACCCTGATACTGGATCGTTCCCTCGCCGAGGTTGTGGCTCTCCGTGCGGCGGGCGTAGTTGCCAAGGAGGGATGCGAACAGGCTTTCCCCTGAGCGGGTGAGTGACACCGTGCGAACGATGAATTCCGGCGGGAGGATGACCTGCCAGTGATGCCAGAGCAGTCCCTTGGCCGCATAGGCCAGAAAGTCGTGAAGTTTCTCGCCGCGAAAACGGAATTGCAGAGGGATCAGTCCGGGCCGGGGTGGTGGTTCTTCGATGCTCGTAGGCCGCATGTCCTCGACCAGCTCGCGGCGCAGCTTTTCGTTCCGGAGCAGCTTCTCGGGGAGCGTTCCCATCATTGCCTGCGCGTCCGGGTGCTGGCCGCCAAGCGCCAGAGCGGTTGCGAGGTAGGTTTCAAGTTCCGACTTGGTGTTATTGCACGGATCGCACACGGGAACCTGCGGCAGGTTGTCCCGCCGAACCTTGGAAAAAAGCGAGCGCGGAAAGATGTGATCGCCTGTCGCGGAGGTGTTCACCGCGCAGTAAACGCAGGTCTTGCCTTTGAATCGCTTGCTTGCCAAGTGCGTACTACGAGAGACACTTTTCAATCGTCTCCAGCTCGCCGGAGACCTGCCTGCACACATGGCGGAAGTGATTGGCAAACGTCTCATGCTCCGTGAGCACGTCCTGAACTAACTGGTCCGCCTCGCTTCCGCCGGAATGCCCTTTCGCCTTCGAGCGTACATGCTGGACCGTGCGAAGGCCCGCTAGCCCAACTTGCGCAGAATCGACGTGGCCATGTAACAAGATCAATGCCTTAGATGAAAAGTCGGCACTACATTTCTGGTTTGCGGGGGATTACGCAGTCAAGGCGACGGCGGATAAATCG
>JBAYOU010000119.1:0-5461 GCA_041678065.1 Parvibaculum sp.
AGCAGTCCCCGCCGGCGCGCAGGCTATTCCTTCAATCAGGCAAGCGCCCTCTTCCTTCGGGATTTCTGCAATGGTCCGCCCCACAATATCGAGTGTCGTAAGGCCCACACAGAGAAGATCGAGCTTCATAAGCCATTCCTGTTCTTGGCGATTTTCCGAAGCTGCGGCGTCAGGAAGCACTGTCCGCAGCGGAGTAGCGCGAGGTGAAAAGCTGAAGTAGAAGCGGTTGAGACCTGTTTTCTCGAGAGGCCCATCAACACATGACACGCAGACCGCGAGGACGCCCGGCCACTGGCGATGCGGAGATCATCACGGATGACGCCATTCTCGAAGCCGTGCTCTGGGCCTTCGGCGAGAACGGCTTTGATGGCACCTCGATCCGTGAAATCGCGCGGCGCCTCGGCATCAGCCACAATCTCATCCCGCAGCGTTTCGGATCGAAAACCGACCTCTGGTATGCGGCGGTGAAGCATGGCTTCCGCCATATGGACAGGGAACTGGTTCTGGAGGGCGAGCGACTTGGCGATGATCAGCTTGCCATTCTTCGCGGGTTGCTCGTGCGCGTCATCGAACTGAACGCCCTCAACCCCTCCCTCCTGCGCATCATCAACGCAGAAGCGAGCCAGCCCGGCCCCCGGCTTGACTATATCATCCGCAAATTTGTCGGCCCCGCTCATGACTTTCTGGAAAACTGGGTGAGCGATCTCGCCGCCAGAGGTCTGATCCGCAAACCGCCTACGGGGCTGATCTATTTTCTCATCAATCATGGTGCGGGCAGCCTGTTTGTCTTTCCCGGTCTGGCATCGAAGCTCACCGGTGACCGGCGAAAACTCACCCCTGCAACGATCCGCGCGCAGGCCGAGCAGATCGTCAGCGTCTTCCTTGAGGGCCTTCTCCCAAGATAGATACACCGCCTTCAATTAAATTGACAACTGTCACGAGTCTTGTTTTTCTGTGCGAAGCGACCACACGTCGAGTGCACAGAAATTGAGGCTGCTATGCATGATCTGATCCTCCGGGGAGGAACCGTTATCGACGGAACCGGCACCGCCGCCCGCAAGGCGGATGTCGCAATCACCGGCAGCGTCATTTCTGGTGTGGGAGAAAATCTCGGCCCGGCGCGTGAGGAAATTAATGTCAGCGGTCTTCTGATCACGCCCGGCTGGGTGGATATTCACGCGCATTATGATGGTCAGGTCACCTGGGACCCCGCCATTACGCCTGCTGGCTGGAGTGGCACCACAACCGTTGTCATCGGCAATTGCGGCGTGGGCTTTGCCCCTGTCCGCCCCGACCATCACGAATTTCTGATCCAGCTCATGGAAGGTGTGGAGGATATTCCCGGCGCCGCCCTTGCCGAGGGGATCAGTTGGGAGTGGGAAACATTCCCCGAATATCTCGACGCGTTGGAGCGTCGCTGCTTTGCCATTGATGTCGGCGCGCAGGTCCCGCACGGCGCAGTGCGCGCCTATGTCATGGGTGAGGCGCTGAACGAGAATGAGGCAAGCCCCGAGCAGATTGCGCAAATGGCAAAGATTGTTCGCGAAGGGCTGGAGGCAGGTGCGCTGGGCTTCTCCACCTCACGCACCGCCCTGCACCGCGCAAAGGATGGCAAGGTTGTGCCCGGCACCTATGCCTCCGCAGATGAAGTGCTCGGCATCGGGCGTATGCTCACTCATGTCGAGCATGGTGTCTTCCAGATGGCGAGTGACTACTTGCCCGAAGACTATGAACTTGGCTGGATGAAACAGCTTGGCCGCGAAACCGGAAAGCGCATCCTCTACAGCGTCGTTCAGAGCGGGGGTGATCCGGATCAATGGCGCCGCCTCCTGCGCGCTGCGGAAGAGGACGCCGCAGAAGGCGGCACGCTCACACCGCAGATCGCGCCGCGCCCTGTCGGCTTGCTGCTCGGTTTTGAAAGCAGCATTCACCCCTTCTTTCTTCACAAGGCTTTCACCGCATTGAAAGACCTCAGTGATGAAGAGCGCATGGCCGCCCTTCGCACACCCGAACAGCGCGACGCCATTCTCAACAATGCGCCAGACCTTGCACGTCTCACAGGCGTGGTCGCGATGGTTATCAGCGGCTTCGACATGATGTATCCGCTCGGAAAGAACCCTGACTATGAGCCTGCGCCCGAAGACAGCATCGCTGCCATCGCCGCGCGCCAAGGACGCGCTCCGCAGGAAGTGGCCTATGACATTCTCGCTTCAGACCAGGGCGGCAACCTGCTCTACCTTCCGATGCTTGGCTACGTAGATGGTAATCTCGACGCCACACGCGAATTGATGCGGCACCCCAACACAATTTATGGCCTTGCCGATGGCGGCGCGCATTGCGGCATGATCAGCGACGCGAGCATCCCGACATTCCTGCTCACCCATTGGGGCCGCGATCGCTCACGCGGCGAGCGCATCCCTCTTGAAGAGCTGGTCGAGAACCAGACCCGCCGCACGGCGGAATGCTACGGGCTTTTTGATCGTGGGCTCATAGCGCCCGGCATGAAGGCCGACATCAACGTAATTGATTTCGACAAGCTCCATATTCACGAGCCTGTTCTGACGGGCGACCTGCCTGCCAATGGAAAGCGTTTCCTTCAGAAGATCACCGGCTACCGCATGACGATTTGCAGCGGCGAGGTGATCTATCGCGATGGCGAGCCGACAGGTGCCCTGCCCGGCAGGCTCATCCGCGGCGGCAGGCTTTCCCCCGCTGCGCGGCGAGGGAGCGTATCGTGAACGAGCATCTCACCCCGCGAGACATTCCCCTTCCCGGCCGCGCAGGCGACCCGGATTTTCATCTCTCCACCTATGATCTCGGCAGCGGGCAGGCGGTCGTCTTCATCCACGGCTTTCCCGATCTCGCCATTGGCTGGCACCGCCAGTTACCGGTTGTGGCGGAGGCCGGATACCGCGCCATTGCGCCCGATATGCGGGGTTATGGCGGAAGCTCCTGCCCGCATCCCGTGAGCGCCTACACCATGGCGGAACTTACGGGTGATCTCGTTGCACTTCTCGATGCACTCGAAATTGAGAAGGCCATTTTCGTGGGGCATGACTGGGGCGGCTTCGTTTCCTGGGCCATGCCCGTTCTCCACCCCGAACGGGTGGCGGGTGTTGTGGGCGTTTGCACGCCCTACATACCCTTCCCGAGTGTGGCGGTGCATACGGCTTCCGTGAATGGCGAAATCGAACGGCAATATGTGTCGTGGTTTCAGCTCCCCGATATTGCCGAGCAGCATATGGATCAGCATGTGCGCGCAATCGTCTCTCGGATCATGCGCACCAGCGCGCCTCTGGCAGACGTTTACAAGCGCGCCATTGTGCGCGGCAAACCAAGCGCCAACCCGTTCCTTCACCTCGACACATCATATGATCTCGGCGAGCCGCTCCTGAGCGAAGCGCTCTTACAGCACTATGTCGATGGCTTCACAAAAACTGGCTACCGCGGCGGCATCAATTGGTACCGGAATATCGACGCCAATGCGGCAACCCATCCCGATGTCGGCATCACACCGCTCACCCTGCCCTGCCTCATGCTGACCGCCGAACTCGACCCCGGCCTCCGCCCCCATTTCGCCGACGACATGCCATCGCGTTGCAGCGATCTGGAAATGCACATGATTCAGAACGCCGGCCATTGGGTACAGCAGGAATATGCCGATGAGTTGAACACTCTTTTGCTTTCATGGCTCAAACGACGCTTCGGGTAGAAAGCGGCATCAAACAGACTATCTGCCAAATGCGCCGGATGGGTGTGAGTGCTTCCGCCTGTCAACTTTCGACGAAGAAATTATCCTCCGTCAGCCTGGCAATCACTTTATGGATTAGCCGTTCACAGCGCTGCCCCAGAAAGGGAAAGGCATCCTGTGCGGTTGAACTCAAAACCTCATTCAGTTGAACACGCAACTGACGGCGCGCGCGAAAAAGGCGCGTTTTTACTGTCTCAGCTTTGATTTCCAGCAATGCTGCCGTCTCGTCCACGGAATAATCCTGAATGTCTCGCAGAACAAAGACGAGACGAAATGATTCGGGCAACTCGTCGACAGCGCTCTCTATAAGAGTGCGTATCTGGGTACGCGCGACCTCAGCTTCGGGACTTTCCATCACATGCGTCCCTCGAAAAGGAATAACCAGCGAACCTTCCTTCTGTGCAGCTTCCACCTCCGCAAGTTCCACCGTCCTCCTTCGGCTTCGTAACCGTCCCCGAGCTTCATTGATCGTAATTCTTGTCAGCCAGGTCAGAAGTCTGGAGTCGCCGCGAAAAGTCGCGAGAGCTTTGAATGCCTTGAAATAGCTTTCCTGCACCACATCTTCAGCTTCTGATTCATCCGACATGATCGCGCGAGCAACCCGGAACAAGGGTTGGTTACATCGCTGCATGATCGCGCCAAATGCGCCACTCTCACCCCGCCGCGCATGAGCAACGAGCTCAAGCTCCTCCATATCAGCATAGTCAGGTGTCGCTTCTGGTCGGGCAATCGGCACGGCGTGATCCTCCCTGATGGATATTAGATGAAAAAGGACCGCACCGGTTCCCGGTGACGTTCTTTAATCGTGGGGCCGGAGAGAAATGCAGGAACTTGGCCCGTATTTCTCCGTCGAATGGGTATTCCCATTCTCAATAGCGAGAAGAGCCATGACCCTGCGTCCCCTCCCATCTTCGGACAACACCCCTGCCCTCAATGTTGCTACCAAACAAGGAAGCATCACCGGGCATGAGCGCGTCAGCCGCGCAGAAGCCGAAGCGGCTGTACGTACGCTAATCAACTGGGCCGGAGACGACCCGTTTCGCGAAGGTCTTGCCGATACGCCATCACGCGTCGTACGCGCTTATGAAGAATGGTTTTCCGGTTACGCGCAAGCGCCCGAAGTCATCCTCCAGCGCACTTTTGGCGAGGTCGCCGACTACGATGAAATGATCCTGTTACGGAACATAACTTTCGAGTCCACATGTGAGCATCACATGGCGCCCATTCGGGGCGTCGCGCATATTGCCTATTTGCCCGAGACAAGAGTCGTCGGAATCTCAAAACTTGCTCGTCTGGTTGATGCGTTTGCGCGGCGCCTCCAGATACAGGAGCGTCTTACCGATGAACTTGCCAGTGCGATAGACACGGTACTCAAGCCCCGTGGTGTGGCAGTAGTCATCGAAGCTGGCCACGCCTGCATGAGCTCTCGCGGTGTCCGAAAGCACAATGGACTACTCGTCACGCGGTCATTCAAGGGCGTCTACAAAAATGAACAGACGCGCCAGGAGGTGTTGAGAGCATTGATGACTGATATTTGCGACAGGAACTTTTCCTGCAATACCTCATCAAATGAATGTAGCCCGCAACCGGGTAATATTCATCGGGAGACAGACCATGCTTAAACAAATAGCAATTGCATTCATTTTTTCACTTGCGAGTACACTTGCACTGGCGCAAGAGGCACCTCAGCTTAATGACGCTCAGATTGCC
>JBAYOU010000120.1:0-5456 GCA_041678065.1 Parvibaculum sp.
AAGGTCGGGGTTTTCACGCGCGAGGAATATCAGACCTTCCGCAAGGCGGAGAATTTTCTCTGGGCGGTGCGCTGCGAGTTGCATTTCCTCACAGGTCGCGCGGAAGAACGCATCAGCTTTGACATTCAGACCGAAATGGCAAAGCGCCTTGGCTATCAGGGCCATCGCGGGTTGAAAGCGGTCGAGCGCTTCATGAAGCATTACTTCCTCATCGCCAAGGATGTGGGTGACCTCACGCGCATCTTTTGTGCGGTGCTGGAAGAGCAGGAGCGCAAGAAGAAGCCGTCCATCGGCCGCTTCATGCAGGCGCTTCGCCGCAAGAAAGTCATTCGCGGATTCGCGGTGGAGAATGGCCGCCTCACCGTCACGAGCCCGGACTTCTTCAAAAAAGACCCGGTGAACATCATCCGCCTCTTTCATGTCGCGGAGAGTCATGGACTCGACATTCACCCTGACGTTCTGAAACTTCTCACGCGCTCGCTGAAACTTGTCGATGCCGCGCTGCGCCGGAATGAAGAAGCGAACCGCCTCTTCCTCGAAATCCTTACCTCGAAGAAAACACCAGAAGCCATGCTCCGCCTGATGAATGAGGCGGGCGTGCTTGGCCGCTTCGTACCCGATTTCGGGCGCATCGTCGCGCTGATGCAGTTCAACATGTATCACCACTACACGGCGGATGAGCATTTGCTGCGTGCCATCGGCATTTTGTCGGAAGTCGAGCGCGGCAAGGCGTTGAAAGAATATCCGCTCGCGCATGAAATCATGGGCAAGATCAAAAGCCGCAACGCGCTCTATATGTCCGTCTTTCTACATGACATTGCGAAGGGTCGTGACGAAGACCATTCCGATGCGGGTGCCGCCATTGCGCGTCGCCTCTGCCCGCGCCTCGGCATGAGCGAGGGGGAAACGGAAGCGGTGGCTTGGCTCGTGCAGAACCATCTCGTCATGTCGGATGTGGCGCAGCGGCGCGACATCGCAGATCCGCGTACCGTGCGCGATTTTGCAGCGATGGTGCAAAGCCCCGAGCGGCTGCGCATGCTTTATGTGCTTACGGTTGTGGACATTATGGCGGTCGGCCCCGGCGTCTGGAATGGCTGGAAAGGCCAGTTGCTGCGCCAGCTCTATTTTGAAACCGAAGCCGTGCTGCAAGGCGGTGAAAGCGCGCTCAACCGCAAGAGCCGCGTCGCGGAAGCAAAAGAGGCGCTTGCCGCACGGCTTGGTGATTGGCCGAAGGCAACGCTGGAGCGTTATCTGAAGCGGCATGGGGATGCCTATTGGCTTTCAACCGACACGGATATGCAGGAGCGCCACGCCGCCTTCATCCGCAATGCGCCGGAAGATGCGCTCGCCATCACCGCGGAGCCTGCGCCCATTCGCGCTGTAACGGAGATCACGCTTTACACGCAGGATCACCCCGGCCTCTTCGCGCGTTTTGCGGGTGCTTGTGCCGTGCTCGGCATGAACATTGTGGATGCGAAAATCTTCACCACGCGCGATGGCATGGCGCTCGACATGCTCTGGGTGCAAGACCCCGATGGAACAGCGGTGCGCGAAGAACGCCGCATCCGCCGCCTTGAAGATATGTTCCGCAAGGTGCTGGCCGGTGAGGTGCTGCCGCCTGACGCGATTGAAAGCCGCACGCGTTCGTCGCGCCGCGCGGATGCCTTTACCGTCGCCCCGCAGGTCTTCATCGATAATGAGGCGTCGGAGGACTACACGGTGATCGAGGTCAACGGCCTCGACAGGCCGGGCCTCGTCCACGCGCTTGCCCGTGCGCTTTTCCATCTCGGACTCACCATCGGTTCTGCCCATATCACCACCTATGGCGAGCGCGCGGTGGACGTTTTCTATGTGAAGGATGTGATCGGCCACAAGGTCACGAACGCCAACAAGAAGAAGGCCGTCGAACGCCATCTCCTTGAAGCGCTTGCCGACCCGATGGCCAAAGCCCGCCCCGCCAAACGCCGCCGCGAAGATGCAGCAGCTGCGTGACGATCACCTCGTGTGGGTGCAATTTTAAGCGAACAGAGGTAGAGATTCAGGAACGCAATGCGAGCACAGGCAGCTCTCCTATGGTCCTGACTTCATGAACCTTGTCCGCTCGGCCGCGACTATCGGCGGCACCACGCTTCTGAGCCGCCTGCTCGGCTTTCTGCGCGATGTCATGGTGGCGGCTGCCGTTGGCACCGGGCCGGTGGCGGATGCGTTTTTCGTCGCCTTCCGCTTTCCCAACATGTTCCGCTCGATTTTTGCGGAGGGCGCCTTCAACTCGGCCTTTGTGCCGCTCTTTGCCAAGCGCCTGGAAGGCGACGGCAAGGAGGCAGCGCGACGTTTTGCGGAAGATGCGCTGGCCGTGCTCCTCGTTGCGCTGCTTCTTATCACCATCGCGGCCGAACTTGCCATGCCGTGGATCATGGTGGTCTTCGCGCCGGGCTTCTCGGAAGACCCGCAGAAATTTGCCTGGGCGGTCGAGTTCACGCGGATCGCCTTTCCCTATCTGCTTTTCATTTCGCTCACCGCGCTGCAATCCGCGATCCTGAACTCGCTTGGCCGCTTCTTCCCCGGCGCGGCGGCGCCCGTCATGCTCAATGTGACGCTCATTCTTGCAATCCTGTTTCTGGTGCCGCTGACGGATAATCCGGGTCGCGCGCTTGCATGGGGTGTGGCGGCGGCGGGTGTGGTGCAGTTTCTCTGGCTCTCCTTCTCTCTCTGGCGTGCGGGTTTCGTGCTGCGGCTGCGTCTGCCCCGCCTCACGCCGGAAGTGCGCCGCCTCTTCCGCCTCGGCGTGCCGGGCGTCATTGCGGGCGGTATCACGCAGGTGAACCTCACCATCGGCACCATGATCGCCTCGCTGCAGGCCGGTGCCGTGTCATGGCTCTATTATGCGGACCGCATCTATCAGCTTCCGCTCGCTGTGATCGGCATTGCGATTGGTATTGTGCTGCTGCCGGAGCTTTCGCGACGGTTGCGCGCCGATGATGCGGTTGGTGCCACATGGAGCCAGAACCGCGCCATCGAATTCTCGATGCTGCTCACCATTCCCGCCGCTGTCGGCGCGGCGGTGCTCTCATTTGAAATCATCCGAGTGCTTTTCGAGCGCGGTGCCTTTACTCGCGCCGATACGGAAGCAACCGCGCTGGCGCTCATCATCTATGCGGCGGGCCTGCCGGCCTTCGTGCTCATCAAGGTGTTTCAGCCGGGCTTCTTTGCGCGGGAAGACACGAAAACGCCCCTCCGCTTTGCCGCGATCTCGATTGCGGTCAACATCGCAACAAGCATCGCGCTTTTCGTACCCTTCGGCTTTGCGGGCATTGCAACGGGAACAACGCTCGCCGCATGGGTCAATGCGGGCCAGCTTGGCTGGCGGCTCAACCGGCTGGGCGCGTTCACGCCGGATGCGCAGCTTGCGCGTCGTCTGCCTCTCATTCTCATGGGGGCGGGGGGAATGGGCGCGACGCTTTGGTTCGGCACTGATGTGCTGTCGCCCTATCTTGATGACGGGCTTGCGATCAGCCTCGCCGCGCTGATGGCGCTGATCGGGCTTGGCGCAATAGTCTTCTTCTTCCTCTGCCAGATAACGGGCGCTGTGCGCCTCGGCGATCTGCGCCGGGCTTTCAGGCGCGGCTGAGCCGGAACCCGAAATCGCCGTTGCCTTCGGGGCTTCCGCGCCGCATAACCTCGCCCGTGGCTTCGGCACATAGGATGGCCGGGCCGGCATGACGGGGATTTCGAATGGACCAGCCGCAAAACCGTGTTTTCTCGGGCGTTCAGCCCACCGGCAATCTGCATCTCGGCAATTATCTGGGCGCGATCCGCAATTTCGTGGGCCTTCAGGACAGCCATGAATGCGTCTATTGCGTCGTGGATATGCACGCGATCACGGTCTGGCAGGACCCAAAGGAACTCGCCGCGAATACGCGCGAGGTTGCCGCCGCCTATATCGCCGCCGGCATCGACCCGGAACGCCATATCGTTTTCAACCAGTCCAAGGTGGCCGCCCATGCCGAGCTTGCCTGGATTTTGAATTGCGTGGCGCGCATCGGCTGGCTCAACCGCATGACGCAGTTCAAGGACAAGGCGGGCAAGAACCGCGAACAGGCAAGCGTCGGCCTTTATGCCTATCCGGTGTTGATGGCGGCGGACATTCTCGTCTATCGCGCAACCCATGTGCCGGTTGGCGAAGACCAGAAACAGCATCTGGAGCTTGCCCGCGACACGGCGCAGAAATTCAACAATGACTTCTCCGTGCCGGATTTCTTCCCCCAGCCTGAACCCCTCATCATGGGGCCAGCGACGCGCGTCATGTCGCTGCGTGATGGCACGAAGAAAATGTCGAAGTCCGACCCGTCAGACCTTTCCCGCATCACCATGCGCGACAGCGCGGATGACATTTCAAAGAAAATCCGCAAGGCCCAGACCGACCCCGACCCCCTCCCCGAAACACTGGAAGGGCTGGAGGGCCGTCCGGGTGCCGATAATCTCGTCGGGATTTATGCCGCGCTCGCCGGCAAGACCAAGGCGGAAGTGCTGGCGGAGTTTGCAGGCGCGCAATTCTCGGTCTTCAAGCCCGCGCTGGCGGACCTCGCGGTTGAAAAGCTTTCGCCCATCACCGGCGAAATGCAGCGCCTGATGGGCGATCCGGGCTATATTGATACCGTGCTTGAAAAGGGCGCGGAGCGGGCCCGCGCCATCGCCGACCCGATTGTCGCCCGCGTTCGTGAGATTGTCGGTTTCATCTGAAGGACGGTTTGAAATTTCGCTACGGTCACTCGAATGGTCACAACCCCAACCCCGTCATGGCACGATTTAGTCGGGCCATGACGATGTAGGGGATGGCTTTGCGCGCAGCGGCTTGACCGGCGCGCGCAAAGACCCATCTAGTGAAGACCCTTCGCCCGAAGGAACGATCCGGAGGAATGCCTGCCCATGTCTCTCTCTGCCCGCCTGACGGAGTGGCGCGAAAAGATCCGCCATCGCTGGATGTATCGGCGGGGAGACGGCTCTGCCGCTCCCGCAGCAGGGGGCGGTGCGGCGGCGGCAGGCGCCCGCGGCACGGGCTTCTTTACCCGGTTTAACGAGCCCGGCATCGGCACGCTCGCAAAGCGGATCGGCCTCGCCGTTCTCCTCATCATCCTGCTCTATTACCCGATCGGCATGATGATCGTTCACAAGGTGGATGATGATCTGGACTTCACGCCCCCCACTGCGGGCGCAGAAGGCGGCAGCCAGGCGGTGGCCTATGCCGCCGCGCTGATCGACCGCGAAGTGAACCAGAACAACTGGACCGCGAACGACCCCTTCTTCATGCCCGGCGCGTTGCTCGACAATATGCCGAATTTCCAGCAGGGCATGATGTCGGCACTGGCGCGTTTCGGCTTCGAGCTGACAGACCAGCTTGGCCGCACGCGCGGCTCGTCGGAAGCAGACCCGGACCTTCAGCGCGCGGCGGGCCTGCT
>JBAYOU010000121.1:0-5431 GCA_041678065.1 Parvibaculum sp.
GATCTCAACGACAACGCCGGGCAGCGGTTTGCCAACGCTTCCCTTCTTCGCCGGGAATTCATGGCTGTCGATGAAGATGCCGCCGCCTTCCGTTGCTGCGTAATATTCATAGACGACAGGGCCAAACCATTTGATCGCACCTTCCTTCACATGCACCGGGCACGGTGCTGCGCCATGCAAAATCCAGCGCAGGCTTGATGTATCATATTTCGCCTTCGTCGCCTCCGGCAGTTGCAACATACGGTGCAGCATGGTCGGCACGACATGCGTATGCGTGATGCGGTGCTCTGCGATGAGGCGGAGTGTTTCTTCCGCGTCCCATTTATCCATGAGCACGCAACCAACCCCTGCATTGATGGGGAAGGAGAGATTGAGCGCGAGAGGGGCCGCGTGATAAAGCGGGCCGGTGACGAGCGCGAGATCACCTTTGCGGAACGCCGCTGTTTCCGTGAGCTTGGCAAGGAGCGGCGATACAGGTGCCGCTGCCTTCCGATAAACGCCCTTCGGATGGCCGGTCGTACCGGAGGTGTACATCATCTGCGTGCCCGCAACCGGGTCTTCGATGTTGTGCCCCGCTTCTGCGCTCACGGCTGCTTCATAATCCTCAAAACCATCAATCGCACCGCCAACCGCAAGCGGCGCGATGATGCCGGGTGCGAGCGCCGCTGCCTCTTTGGAGGGACCCGCAAAACGTGCGTCGGAGACAAAGGCCTTTGCTTCACAATTATCGACGATGTAGCCAATCTCGGTTGCCTTCAGGTGCCAGTTCACCGGCGTCATACGGAAACCGCCTCGCTGGCAGGCCGCCACGACCTCCACGAATTCAGGCCGGTTGGAACACATAAGGGCTACTGCGTCGCCCGCCTTGAGACCGCGCCGCCGCAGCGCCCGCACAAGCGCATTCGCGCGGGCGTTAAGCTCGGCAAATGTGCGGTTTCCCTGGTCGGAAATGATGGCAGGCTCAGCCCCCACGCGTTCCGCATGCCATGCGAGCACCATGCCCGCGGCGGCCGCCTCCTCCCGGCTCCAGCTTTCCTGCTGTTCAACGACTGACATTTTCCTCTCCATGTTTGTTTTCTTGCCGCCCCCTTCGTATCGGGAGGCCTTACAGGCGCCTTTTTGTTGGTTACATTCTTGCCCGCCTCTATTGGACAAGCGGGGGCTCCCCAGCGTCAAGCTGGTTCACGGGTTCTCACGCCCATTTGGGATAGGATTAATGATGCTGCGAAATGCCGGAACGGGAATATTTTTCGGTCTGTTAGCATTCTTTGCGGTCACGCAAGCCGCGCAGGCAGAAACGCCGACCGGCGGGGGCAACAGAGAGTTCCTGACGCTCCAGGTTGAGAACGACCTCTTTGCGAATTTCGCAAATACCGACCGCCACTATACGAACGGGCTGCAAGCAGCATGGCTCTCCCGCCCGCAGAATGATCGACTGCCCGGCTGGCTGCGGGATGTCGCCGCTCCGCCGCTCTATTCCCTGATCTTTCCGACGGGTCATTTTGATCGTATCGACCACCGCATCGGCGTCGCTCTCGGCCATGCGATCTTCACGCCGGATGACACGGCCACCACCGCTTATCTTCCGAATGAACGGCCCTATGCCGCCTGGCTTCACATGACCCTCTCCTTGCAGAGCATCCGTTCAAGCTCGCAAACGGGGGAGGCGTGGCAGGATCAGTGGAAGCTTGATCTCGGCGTTGTCGGCCCCTCCGCGCAGGGTGAGTTCGTCCAGAATGGCTGGCACAAGATCATCAATGTCGACAAGGCAAATGGCTGGAACAACCAGATACGCGATGAGGTGGGCCTCAATCTCAGCTTCGAACGCGCCTGGCGCAGTTCGACTTTCGGCAAGCAGGATATAGACGGTTTCGTGCAGATGGATTTCATCCCCTACACGATCCTCTCGCTCGGCAATGTGCAGACCTATGCAGGCCTTGGCGGCACGTTGCGGCTTGGACCGACGCTCCCGGATGATTTCGGCCCAACGCGCATCTATCCAGGTGTCGGCGGCTCGGAATGGTTCGAGCCGGCGGCGAGCGGGTGTAATTGCTATCTCTTTGCGGGGCTGGAAGGGCGTGCCGTCGGGAGAGACATCTTCCTCGATGGCAACACCTTCCGCGACAGCCCGAGCATCCAGAAGCGTCACTTTGTGTATGATGCGAAGCTGGGCGCCGTTGCCGTGCTCTGGAACACGCGCGTCTCATTTACGCATGTCTTCCGCAGCCGCGAATATGAGGGCCAACCAAAGCCCGATCAGTTTGGCTCGATCACCGTCACTTTAGCGATGTAGAACTTACTCTCCCCGGCTGTAGTCACGTCGCTCTTCCGGGTCGTGCTCCTTCGCACGGGACTTTGCCTCGGCGCGCGCAGCATCAAGCTCCGCCCGCTCATCGCCTTCCACGGCCTTGCGGGCTTCCTCTGCCGCCAGCTCGACGCCGCCTTTTTCGACAAAAGCCTGCTGATCCTGGTTATAGGCGCGGGCAGCAGTGCGATTGCCCTCGCCTTCATTGGGCTGCTTTTCCTTGTCCGTCATGGCGAACCTCCTCCTATGGGGTGGAGATGTGAAACGAACCGTGTGGGGCGCGGTTCCTTCTTCCTTTCATAAGCGGGCAAATCATGGTGATGTTGCGGGCATTCAACACTGACAGAAGCTGGAATGCCATGACCCTGCCGCTCATTTCCGCCGACAATATTTTCGGCCTCCTCTGTGTATTCCTGGGCCTTGCGGCTTTCGGCTTCTGGTCGGAGCGCACGCGGATCGGCGAATGGTTTTCCGGCGTGATGATCGCAATCTTCGCAGGCATGATCTTCGCCAATCTGCGCATCGTGCCCTTCGCCTCGCCCTTTCATGACATGGTCTGGGCCTATATCGTGCCGATGGCCATTCCTCTTCTTCTCTTCAAGGCGGACCTCAGGAAAATCCTGCCGGAAAGCGGCAAGATGGCCCTTGCCTTTGTCATCGCCACTCTCGGTACGATTGTCGGTGCCCTTGTCGGCTTCGCGCTTGTCGATGTGGGACCATCCGGCCACCTCGTCGCGGGCGCACTGGGTGCAAGCTGGATCGGCGGTTCGATGAACTTTGCCGCCGTCAGCCAGATGAATGGTCTCAGCGCTGATGGCACGCTCACCGCTGCCGCAGCCGCCGCAGACAATGTGATGGCGGCGCTCTTCATCGCCTTCCTGCTTTTCCTTTCGGGCGTCGGCTGGCTTATTCGCTTCATTCCCTCCGAAATCATCCAGCGGCAGCTCGATACGGCTGAAAAGCCGGAAGAAGAAAAGCAGCCCGTGCTCGATATGGGCGCGCTGACGCTCCAGCTTTTTCTCGCCGCCGCCTGCTGCTTTGCGGGTTATGAAACGGCGGCGCTTGTCGGGATTCCGAAATATGGGGTTCTCTTCATCACCGTCTATGCACTGCTGATTGCGAACCTCTTTCCGCGGCAGATGCACAAGCTTGAGGGCGGGTTCACGCTTGGCATGTTCTTCATGTATGTCTTCTTCGGCGTTATCGGCGCAGCGGCAGATATTGGCCTGATGGTTCAGACGGCCATGCCGATCTTCTTCTTTGTGTTCATCATGGCGACGATCCACGTTGCCATCGTTCTTGCGGGCGCAAAGATCTTCCGCATCGACCTTGCCGAAGCACTCATCATTTCAAACACAGTGGCAGTCGGGCCGGGCACATCGGCGGCCATGGCCGCAGGCAAGCGCTGGTACTCGCTCGTCACCCCCGGCATCATGTTTGGTGTTCTCGGCTATGCGATTGCGAATTTCGTTGGCATTATCCTGACCGAATTCCTTGCCTGATTGCGGCACCTCCGCGTTCCCGATAGAACAGCCGGACCGATATTTCACACTAGGCACTCCCGGAGGAACACCATGTCCGAGCCAGTCATCCTTGTCGAAAAGTCAGGCAGCATCGCAACCGTAACGCTCAACCGTCCCAATGCGATGAACGCTCTTTCACGCGAGTTGCGCATTGCGATTGCCGAGACCTTCGAAGCGCTTGAAGCGGACAAGGAAGTCCGCGTCGTCATTCTCACCGGCGCAGGCAAGGCTTTCTGCGCGGGCCTCGACCTCAAGGAACTCGGCGGCGATGCAAGTGCGGTCGGCGGTTCAGGCGGCGTCAACGCAACGATCAGCGACAAGGACCCCGTCACCTCTATCGGCCACTTCTCCGGTCCCGTCATCGGCGCGATCAATGGTGTGGCGATTACAGGCGGCTTCGAACTCGCCATTGCATGCGATGTGTTGCTCTGCTCAGAGAATGCGCGCTTTGCAGATACGCATGCCCGTGTCGGCATTCTGCCGGGCTGGGGCCTCAGCCAGAAGCTGTCGCGCACCATCGGCATTTATCGTGCGAAGGAGCTTTCGCTTACCGGCAATTTCCTGAGTGCCGAGCAAGCTTACGAATGGGGGCTTATCAATCGCGTCGTTCCGGCGGAAGAACTGCTCCCCACCGCACGCAAGCTTGCTGAAGACATGCTCACCGTCGTGCCGCAAAGCCTCAACGGCTACAAGAAGCTGATTGACGAGGGCTACGCACAGGATTTCGGCACCTCACTCAAGACCGAGCGGGACTTCTCCAACGCCGCAAACAAATCCGTTGCGCCAGAAGAAATCGCCGCGCGCCGCGCAGGCATTCAGGAACGCGGCAAGGCGCAGACTTCCTGAATTAGAGACAGGGTGACAGCCAGAAGACGGCGAGGAAGCAGAAGAGCGATGCACCAAGCGCCGCCACCGAAAGATCGGCGGCAATTATGCGGGCAAAGCCTTCTTCTTCCCTCGCCATTTTTGTTTCCCGCTGCCTCAGCAGCCGCCAAAGCAGAAGATGAGCCGCGATGCCGACTGTGAACAAACCAATCAGCACACCCCGCTGAAGCGTGACGCCACCCATCACCTCAAGTCCCTGCCAGCCAAGTCGGCACCCCACAGCCTGAAAGCTATAAAGCATCACGAAGGCGAGGCTCCACAGGCCAAAGCCTGCCGCGAGGAGCAAAACGGACCTCCCTTCGCCGCGCTCCCTCATGGCGCACCTCCGCCGGAGCCCATGGCGATGAGAACCCACACAAATGCAATGCCGAGCACGCCGCTCACCGCCGTATAAAAATGCCAGAGCCTGCCGATCCGCAGATCAAGCGCGCGCTGCGCTGACACATAGCCCTGCTGCACCCGCCATGCGCCATAAAGCGCGAAGACAGCGCCGAGAGCCGCATGGATCGCCACATAGCAAAGCACCACAAAGCAGACGGCGGAGAGCGCATGGCTTGTGCGATCGGGCATGCCGGTGAACGCCATCCACATAAGGAGTAGCATCGTCAACCCATAGGCTATGGCGCTGGCGACAAGCACTCCAAGCGGTGCAGCACCCGCATAGCGCGTAGCCGTTACCCCCAACGCGCCTGCTGCGGCGAGTGCTGCTGCGGCAAGC
>JBAYOU010000122.1:0-5409 GCA_041678065.1 Parvibaculum sp.
GCGCGTATGCCTTCTGCCACGATGAAGGTGATCGACATAAACGAGGTCTTGCGCCAGTCGGTCTTCCTCCAGCGAGTTGGCCATTCGGATATTGACTATGTGCTCGAACTCCCCGACGAGACGGTGATGCTCGAATGCGATGGCCGCCTCGTCAGTCAGGCGCTGACGAATGTTCTCAAAAACGCCGCAGAAGCCGTGCGGCGTGTTGGCGAGGAAGAAGGCGAAGAAGGGCGAGAGCCGCAGGGCAAGCCCGGCGAGAAGGTCGGGCGGATCCATATCCGTCTTTCTGCGGATGAAGAAAACGTCATCATCATGGCGACAGACTCAGGCTGCGGCCTGCCGGAAGCGGATCGCTCCCGCCTGACTGAGCCTTACATGACGACCCGCGCCAAGGGCACGGGGCTGGGCCTCGCCATCGTCAACAAGGTGATGGAAGACCATAGCGGCAAGCTCATTCTTGAGGATGCGCCTGCCGATGAGGGTTGGGAAAGTGGCGCAAGAGTGAGGCTCATATTTCCGCGACAGCGTGGAGCGGATGAATTTGCGAATGACAAGAATGGCAGCGCCGAGCGCGCAGCCGGGCGGATAGGTAAAGAGGCTGTCAATGGCGTCTGATATTCTGATTGTGGATGATGAGGCAGATATCCGTGAACTCGTCGCGGGTATTCTCAACGATGAGGGCTATGATACGCGCAGCGCCGGAGATAGCGACAAGGCACTCGCTGCAATCGAGGCGCGTCGTCCCGGCCTTGTCATTCTCGATATCTGGCTTCAGGGCAGCAAGCTTGACGGGCTTGAGCTTCTGGATGTCATTCGCGAGCGTCATCCTGATCTGCCGGTAATCGTTATCAGCGGTCACGGCAATATCGAAACGGCTGTCTCTGCCATCAAGAAGGGCGCTTACGATTTTATCGAAAAGCCTTTCAAGGCAGACCGGCTTATTCTGATCGTCCGCCGCGCCATTGAGGCGCACAGGCTGCGCCGCGAGAACAGCGAGCTGCGTCTGCGCGCGGGCGACGATACGATCCTGATCGGAGCCTCTCCTGCGCTTTCCCATGTACGGCAGACGATTGAAAAAGTCGCGCCGACAAACAGCCGCGTTCTCATTCAGGGGCCGTCCGGTTCAGGCAAGGAAGTTGTCGCACGGCTACTTCACGCGCGTTCGCGCCGTGCGAACAATGCCTTTGTCGCGATCAATGCGGCAAACATGGCGCCTGAGCGCATGGAGGTGGAGCTTTTCGGTACGGAAGAAACCGCCGCCGGTCCGCGCAAGGTGGGCGTATTCGAGCAGGCGCATGGCGGCACGCTCTTTCTCGACGAAGTTGCTGAAATGCCGATCGAGACGCAGAGCAAAATATTGCGCGTGCTCGTGGACCAGACATTCGAGCGCGTGGGCGGTGGCGCGCGCGTCAAGGTGGATGTGCGCGTTGTGTCGTCCTCCAGCCGCGATCTCCTTGAGGAGATCGCAAAGGCGCGCTTCCGCGAAGATCTTTATCACCGGCTTAATGTCGTGCCCATCAATGTCCCGCCGCTCGCCGCAAGGCGGGAGGACATTCCCCTTCTCGTCGAGCATTTCATGGCGCAGATTTGTCGTGCAACAGGGTTGCCGCAGCGGCGCGTTTCAGACGATGCAATGGCGGCCCTTCAGGCGCATGACTGGCCGGGTAATGTCCGCCAGCTTCGCAACAATATCGAGCGGCTGTTGATCCTCGCGTCAGGCGATCCGAACGCCGTGGTAACAGCTGACATGCTACCGGCAGAAGTCAGCACCTCTGCGCAGATGTCCGTGAATGGTGCGGGCGGTGAACACATCATGGCACTTCCGCTGCGCGAGGCACGGGAGACTTTCGAGCGCGAATATCTGATGGCTCAGATCAGCCGCTTCGGCGGAAACATTTCCCGAACGGCAGCCTTTATCGGTATGGAGCGTTCCGCGCTGCATCGAAAACTGAAATCGCTCGGCGTCGCCACAGCGAGCCGGTCGGACGTGCCTGCCTGATATTGGTCAGCGTCGCTCAACGCGAAGAAAGCGGATCATGAAAGTCATAATTTGCGGCGCAGGGCAGGTTGGTTTCGGTATTGCCCGCCAACTTGCTTCGGAACAGAATGATGTAACGGTGATCGAGCAATCACCGCAACTCGTTCAGCAGATTTCGGATTCACTTGATGTGCGTGCCATTGTCGGCCACGGCGCGCATCCCGATGTGCTGGAGCGCGCCGGCGCGGAGTCAGCAGATATGCTGATCGCCGTTACCTTTCATGATGAAGTGAACATGACGGCCTGTCAGGTCGCTCATTCCATTTTCAATGTGCCGACCAAGATCGCCCGTATCCGCTCGCAATCCTATCTGCAACCCGGCTTTCAGACGCTTTTCTCGCAAGATCATCTGCCGATTGACGTGATCATCTCGCCGGAGCTGGAGGTAGGGAAGGCCGTGCTGCGTCGCCTCGCTGTGCCCGGCGCTTTCGATATTCTGCATTTCGCGGAAGGAAAGGTCAGCGTCGTGGGCGTGTCGCTTGAGGATAATTGCCCCATCGTCAACACGCCGCTCCGCCAGTTGACAGAACTCTTCCCCGATCTCCGCTCGCGTATTGTCGGCATTGTGCGCAATGGCGATCTTTTTGTACCGCAAAGCGATGATTCAATGCTGGTCGGTGACGAGGCTTATTTTGTAGCGGATATTCAGGATGTTCGTCGCACGCTGACGATTTTCGGACATGAGGAAGCCGCGGCGCGCCGCATTGTGATTATCGGCGCCGGAAATGTCGGCCTGCATGTGGCGCAAGCGCTGGAGAAAGGTCATTCCGGTACGCGCGTCAAACTCATCGAGCGCGACCACGCAAAGGCTGTTCATGCCGCAGACCGGTTGAAGCGTTCCATCGTGCTGCATGGTGATGGGCTCGATCCCGAGCTGTTGCATGAAGCAGGCATCTCCGAAACTGAAACGCTACTGACACTCACCAACAATGATCAGGCGAATATCCTTGCCAGTCTCGTGGCGAAGCGCGAAGGGTGCAAGCGCACGATGGCACTCATTAACAATACGACCTATGAGCCGCTGATGCGTTCGCTTGGTATTGATGCCTTTATCAATCCGCGCGGCGCGACCGTTTCAACGGTGCTGCAGCATGTTCGCCGCGGCCGTATCCGCGGCCTGCAAACGGTGCGGGATGGCGCGGCAGAAGTCATCGAGGCGGAGGCGCTTGCAACATCTCCGCTGGTCGGAAAGCCGCTTCGTGAAGTGGCGTTGCCCCGCGGCATTCTGGTCGGTGCGATTGTCCGCAAGGGAGAAGTTATCATCCCGCGCAGCGGGACCGAGGTTCATGCGGGCGATCACGTCATCCTTTTTGTCCGCTCCGATCTCGTAAAAAAGGTGGAACAGATGTTCCGCGTCAGCCTCGAGTTTTTCTGAAAGTAGATACCGCGTCGGGGGAACGCCGTCTTGTCTCGTATTGCCTATGTTAATGGCCGCTACCTGCGCCACGCCGAAGCTGCGGTCCATATAGAGGATCGCGGCTATCAATTTGCCGATGGTGTCTATGAGGTTTGCGGCTTGCGCGACGGGCGACTTATGGATGAGCGGCTTCATATGGAGCGGCTCGCGCGTTCGCTCGACGCGGTGAGGATCGCGATGCCAGTTGCGCCCTCCGCCCTCCGCCTGATCCTGCGCGAAGTGGTCTGCCGGAACGGCCTCGCACGAGGTGCCGGGCTTGTCTATTTGCAGGTCACGCGAGGCGTCGCGACGCGCGACCACCCCTTTCCGGCAAAACCTGTCAGACCTTCCATTATCGTCACCGCAAAACAGCTGAACATGGCCCGCATCGAGGTGGCGGTATCGCAAGGCGTATCCGTCATCACCCTGCCGGACCAGCGCTGGGGACGATGTGATATCAAATCCGTAGGGCTTCTTCCCAACATCCTCGCCAAGCAGGCAGCCCGCGAGGCAGGTGCCTATGAAGCGTGGCTTGTGGACCGGGAGGGATTTGTCACCGAAGGCTCATCCACCAATGCCTGGATCGTGGACAGGGAAGGACGCCTTGTAACCCGACCGGAAGGACCCGATATTCTGGGCGGCGTCACCCGCAAGGTGCTGTTGGCGGCCGCAAAAAGTGAGGGCATGGAGGTGGTTGAACGTGCCTTCACGCCGGACGAGGCAAAATCCGCCCGCGAAGCTTTCATAAGCGCCTCTTCCGCTATCCTTCTCCCCGTGACGCAGGTTGACGGTCAGCCTGTGGGGAATGGCGCACCGGGCTCATTTTCGTTGCGCCTGAGAGAGGCATATAGGCGACATTGCGAGTTGAGTTGATGAGGTTTTATTAATTGCGCATGCGAAGTAAATTTCGCACTTGCAGCATTATGCGAAACGCCAGAGTGTAGAGACAATTCGCCCCGCGCTCGGTAGTGGTGCGGAAACAAGATAAGCCAGTCCAAAGCGGCAAAGGTCTGGCACCCTGAAACTCAAAAATGGGGTTTACCCATGGAAAAGACCCATAATCTTCAGGACACTTTCCTGAATCACGTTCGAAAAAACAAAACGAACCTCACCATCTTCCTGGTTAATGGCGTGAAGCTGCAGGGCGTGGTCACATGGTTCGATAATTTTTGTGTATTATTGCGTCGGGATGGGCATTCGCAGCTTGTCTACAAGCATGCAATCTCGACCATCATGCCGGCTCAGCCCGTTCAACTCTTCGACGCCGAAGGAAACGGGGATGAGGCCTGAGAGTTTAGTCTTTGATGGATGACCAAGAGTATTCAGAAGAACCGAAGCGTGGCCCTGATGCCTTTCAAATGGTACCGAGAGAGGCGACTCGCGCATTCGTTCTCGTACCGTGGCTGAAATCCTCAGCGAAGCAGAGGGGAGCAGGCAAGCACCGCTCGCCCGAATCTCGTCTGGAGGAAGCAGTCGGACTGGCGGCTGCGATCTCTCTCAATGTTGTCGGAACAGCAGCCGTGCCGCTCTCGGCGCAACGTCCGGCAACGTTGTTCGGCGAGGGTAAGGTTGAAGAACTGAAGAGCCGCATCATAGAGCTTGATGTAGAGCTTGTCGTGGTGGACGGCTCGCTCAGCCCCGGCCAGCAGCGCAACCTCGAAAAAGCTTGGAGTGTGAAGGTGCTGGACCGCACCGGCCTCATTCTCGAGATTTTCGGCGAGCGGGCGCATACCCGCGAAGGTACGCTGCAGGTTGAACTGGCGCATCTCAATTATCAGAAGAGCCGTCTCGTCCGTAGCTGGACCCATCTTGAGCGGCAGCGCGGTGGTTTTGGCTTCCTTGGTGGCCCCGGTGAAACGCAGATCGAAGCGGACCGCCGCATGATCCAGGAACGGATCGTCAAGATTGAGCGTCAACTTGAGACCGTAACGCGCACCCGCGAACTGCATCGCAAGAAGCGTCGCGAAGCGCCTTA
>JBAYOU010000123.1:0-5387 GCA_041678065.1 Parvibaculum sp.
CGCCTGACGGGCTATCCCATCACCTCCACGCTGATGGGGCTTGGTGCCTATCCGGCTTCTGACAATCAGTGGCTTGGCATGTTGGGCATGCATGGCACCTATGAAGCCAATAACGCCATGCATGATTGCGATGTGCTCATCAATATCGGTGCGCGCTTCGATGATCGCGTGACTGGGCGGCTTGATGCCTTCTCGCCCAATTCGAAGAAGATTCACGTCGATATCGACGCCTCCTCCATCAACAAGAATGTCCGTGTCGATATCGGCATTGTCGGCGATTGCGCCCATGTGCTCGAAGACATGCTGCGTATCTGGAAATCCAAGGCGCGCCGGTCTGACAAGGCAGCGCTTGAGGATTGGTGGAAGCAGATAGACATCTGGCGTGGTCGCAAGTCACTCGCCTACAAGACGAATGATGAGGTCATCAAGCCGCAACAGGCGATCGAGCGCCTTTTCGAACTGACAAAGGGCAAGGAAGTCTTTGTCACGACGGAAGTGGGTCAGCACCAGATGTGGGCGGCTCAGCACTTCCATTTTGACGATCCGAACCGCTGGATGACCTCGGGCGGCCTTGGCACTATGGGCTACGGCCTGCCGGCGGCTATCGGCGCGCAGATTGCGCATCCGGATGCGCTTGTCGTTGATATTGCGGGCGAAGCCTCGATCCTGATGAATATTCAGGAGATGTCCACGGCGGTTCAGTATCGGCTGCCCGTGAAGATCTTCATTCTGAACAATGAATATATGGGCATGGTCCGCCAGTGGCAGGAATTGCTGCATGATGGCCGCTATTCCCACTCCTACTCGGAATCGCTGCCGGATTTCGTGAAGCTTGCCGAAGCTTATGGGGCGACGGGCATTCGGGTTTCCAAGCCTTCCGAGCTTGACGCTGCGATCAAGCAGATGATCGATACGCCCGGTCCGGTGATTTTCGATTGTCTGGTGGACAAGTTCGAGAACTGCTACCCGATGATCCCGTCGGGTGCCGCCCATAATGAAATGATTCTTGGCGACGATCCGGAAGGGGCCAGCGTGTCGGAAGAGGGCAAGATGCTGGTCTGATCCCTTCATTGTCATTGCCGGGCCCTCCTTTGAACTTTCAGGAGGCCGGCCATCCAGGGGCCGCATGCAATAAGGTTTTGGCTCTCTGGACCCCCGGTCAAACCCGGGGGTGACGAATAAGAGGGGTGAATAAAAGAACTCTTTCCACAGCGGCCCATACCCACTACAGAGACGCGTATGAAGAAGGACGAGACAATCGAGCGGCACACGATTTCCGTACTCGTGGACAACGAGGCGGGGGTACTTGCGCGCGTGATCGGGCTTTTTTCCGGTCGGGGCTACAATATCGAAAGCCTGACGGTGGCCGAGGTGGATCAGGCGGAACATACGTCCCGCATCACTGTCGTCACTTCGGGCACGCCCATGGTGATCGAACAGATCAAGGCACAGCTCGACAGGCTGGTGCCGGTGCACAAGGTCATCGACCTCACGGTTGAGGCGAAGGCGGTCGAGCGCGAAATGGCGCTGGTGAAGGTCGCCGGTGCGGGCGAACGCCGCGTCGAGGCGCTACGCCTGTCTGATGCCTTCCGCGCCCGCGTGATCGATACGACGCATTCCTCCTTCGTTTTCGAAGTGACGGGAACGCCTGAGAAGCTTGATGCTTTCATCGGCCTTATGAGGCCGCTCGGGTTGGTTGATGTATCTCGGACCGGCGTGGTGGCAATCGCCCGCGGCCCCGAGGCGATGTGAATGAAACGACTTTAAAGACGGACAAAGGACAAACAGCCATGCGCGTTTATTACGACCGCGATGCGGACGTGAACCTGATCAAAGGCAAGAAAGTCGCCATCATCGGTTATGGCAGCCAGGGCCACGCCCATGCGCTGAACCTGCGTGATAGCGGTGTGAAGGAAGTCGCCGTGGCGCTCCGTGCTGGTTCTTCCTCCGCCAAGAAGGCGGAAGGCGAGGGCCTCAAGGTCATGACCGTTGCCGAAGCCGCGAAGTGGGCGGACGTGCTGATGATGCTCACGCCGGACGAGCTTCAGGCGGAGATCTATTATCAGGACCTGCATGAGAACATGAAGCCGGGTGCGGCTCTGCTGTTTGCGCATGGCCTCAACATTCATTTCAACCTGATCGAGCCGCGCAAGGATATCGACGTTCTCATGGTTGCACCCAAGGGCCCTGGCCATACGGTGCGTTCGGAATACAAGCGTGGCGGCGGCGTGCCCTCGCTCATCGCCGTCCATCAGGACGCCACGGGCAATGCGCATGATGTCGGCCTTTCCTATGCATCCGCCAATGGTGGTGGTCGTGCGGGTATCATCGAGACGACGTTCCGCGAAGAATGCGAAACGGACCTTTTCGGCGAGCAGGTCGTGCTTTGCGGCGGCCTTGTGGAGCTGATCCGCGCCGGTTTCGAAACGCTGACCGAAGCTGGCTACGCGCCGGAAATGGCCTATTTCGAATGCCTGCACGAAGTGAAGCTGATCGTTGACCTGATCTATGAAGGCGGCATCGCCAACATGAACTACTCGATCTCCAACACGGCGGAGTATGGCGAGTATGTCACTGGTCCGCGCATCATCACCGCCGAAACGAAGGCGGAAATGAAGCGCGTTCTGCATGACATTCAGACGGGCAAGTTTACCCGTGACTGGATGCTCGAGAACAAGGTCAACCAGACGAGCTTCAAGGCGACGCGTGCTGCCGCTGCCGCTCACCCGATTGAAGAAGTCGGTGCCCGTCTGCGCGGCATGATGCCGTGGATTGCAGCCAACAAACTCGTAGACAAGGAAAAGAACTGACGCGATCTCGCGAACAGCCCCTTGCATCATGGGCCCTCCGCGCGGATCGCGCGGAGGGCCTTTTCTTTTGAAGGAGAGGTTACGATGCCTCCATCATTTGCTCATCACGGCGCCCCTATTGCCTTCCTGCATACGGCGGCAATCCATATTGAAACCTTCGATGATCTCGCACGCGAAATCTCGCCGGGCGTGAAGCTGCGCCATGTCGTGCGTGAAGACCTGCTTGCAGCAACCGAAAGGGCGGGTGGCGTGACGCCCGCCGTTTCATTGCGCACGCAGGAAGCATTGCTCGCGCTTGCAGAGGGCGGGGCGCGTGTCGTTGTCTGCACCTGCTCAACGCTGGGAGATGAAGCGGAACAGGCAGCCGGGGAAGCTGAAATCCCGATCATGCGGATCGACAGGCCGATGGCAGATCTTGCCGTGCGGTCTGCGCGGCGCATCGGCATTTGCGCCGCATTGGCACCCACCATGGCGCCGACGCGCCGCCTCATCGAAAGTTCCGCTGACCGTGCAGGCCGCGAGGTGGAGATCCAGGAACATCTCTTTGATGATGTCTGGGCGGCTTTTCGTGCAGGCCGTCTCCGCGATTATTATGAAGGCATTGCCGCCCAGCTTCGTGTGGTTGCGCAGCAGAGCGATATGCTGGTTCTCGCGCAGGCCTCCATGGCACCTGCCATTGCGCTTGCAGGTGAATTGCCCGTGCCGGTGCTTTCGTCACCGCGCATAGGCTTTGAAGCGGCCGCGAGGATTGCTGGTATGGGGGCGGGGGCGGCTGCTTAATAACTTAGAGACTGGTTGAAAAGTCGCCAAGGTCGCTTGGATCGTCAATAAACCACCCTCGTCATGGCCGGGCTTGACCCGGCCATCCACGTCTTTGCGGCAAAACCAAAGGGAATACGTGGATGGCCCGATTAAATCGGGCCATGACGATTTAGGGGAAGGGAACCAATGGGTCCCGGCTTTCGCCGGGATGACACCTGTTTGTTTGGCAGATGCCCGGAATTCACCCCACTTCCATGCCGTATCTCGCGGCTTGCTCGGCGATGAAGCCATCGACCTCGCGCAGCAGCGCTTTCCAGGCGGTATCCACCTCCGCGTTCCATTCATCGCCCATTGCATCGCTGAATGTGTCTCGCATCACGCGGAAAAAAGTCGCGAAGACGGAAGGGGGCACGCCGAAACCCGAATGATTCGTAAGTTCGCTCTGGATGAGGACCGGCGCATAGGCGCGCTGGCCGAGCAAATCGAAAATACAGTTCAGCGCTTCCGTGAGCATATGCCCGCGCGCGCTATGATCCGTATCAAGAATGAAAAGCGTCTCCATCTCCGGCTGTTCGGCAAAAAGCCGTTCATAGACGAGCGGCGTTGGGTCGCCGATCTTTTCTGCCACCCGCTCTATCGACTTTTCGACAAGCTGCTTCTCGGATTCTGACAGGCTCACGGGGCTCCCCCTTCTTTTTCTATCTTTGGAAAAAGACTACACCCCAAACTCTCCCAAACGAAACCGCCTGCGCTCGGTCAAATCCGCGCAGGGGGATCAGCCGTAAACGAAGCCGTGCCAGCCGGAACGGTCGAAGGGGGACCATTCGCCTTCCGGCTGTGCGAGCCGGTCTGCTATGGCCCAGAGCACGAGCGGGTTGAAGCCCATGCCCATATGGGTCGCCGATATCTCGATATTCTCAGTTTCGGGGGAGGGCAGTTCGCGGCAGGCTTCCCAAGGCACGATGCCGTCGCTTTTCGAATAGATCGACGTGCAGGGGACAGGCGGTGGCGCGCAGCGGCGTGCGGCTGCATCTGGCCCGGCGGTTTCATCAATTGCAATGTCAGAGCCGAAGGGACTGCCGAGCGTTATCACCTGCCGCACGGCGGAGGGAAACTCCCGCGCGAGTTCGCGGGCGAAGATGCCGCCAAGGCTCCAGCCGACAATACTGATCTGGCGGCTATAGCGCTCATGCAACTCGCGGAGCCGAAGGCGCAGTTTTTCATGCAACTCGCGGCTCGGACCCCAATTATGCCCCTGTTTCCAAGGATGGGCGGTATAGCCGAGGCCTTCGAGATAGCGGCGGATGACGAAGGTGGATTCATCGCCTGTCAGTATGCCGGGCAGCACCAGCACAGCATGTCCGTCGCCACGGGGCGCGGAAAGAAGGGCAGGCATAGCAGGTGCGAGAGCGCCGAGTTCGCCGAAGATACGCAGTTCTCCGAGGCGGGACATCCAGCCCGGCTCGCGGCCAGCCGTGCTGTTCCGATCACTGCTGCCGTCACTCATGCATACCCCTTCACGCTGCAGGAAAATTATACCGCTTTGCAGCAATAAAGGTGCGGTTTATTTCTCAGCGTCATTATTTCGCTTCGCCCGCAATGGCTGTCAGATTTTCAGTGCTGATCCGGGCAATCATCGGGTTCGATCTGTACGGTTGCGTGGCCAATACCGAATTCTTCGGATAGGCGCGCCTTGATGGCAGCGAGTGTGGTGTTGGCCTCTGCACCGGGTTGCAGCCGTGCATGCAGTGTCGCCACGGCCCGGTTCGAGCCGAGCGACCACGCATGGACATGATGGACATCGGCGAGACCTTC
>JBAYOU010000124.1:0-5334 GCA_041678065.1 Parvibaculum sp.
CCTCGTACCAGATGTCGCGGCCCGCCTGCATGGTCACATTGCCGCCGGTGCGCTTCACCACGATGACGCTCTTCACATCGGGGCATTTCTTCAGCGCTTCATCCGTGTTCGCCTTCAGCGGAATCTTGCGTCCGCCGCGCAGGCCCTCATCTGCCGTGATGATGCAGGTGGATTCGCAGTCGAGGATGCGGCCTGCAAGGCTGTCCGGCGAGAAGCCGCCAAAGACAATCGAATGGATCGCGCCGATGCGCGCGCAGGCGAGCATGGCGTAGGCTGCTTCAAGGATCATCGGCAGATAGATCGTGACGCGGTCGCCCTTCTTCACCCCCTGCGCCTTCAGCACATTGGCGAAGCGGCAGACATGTTCGTGAAGTTCGCGATAGGTGATCGATTTTTGGTCCGCCGGATCATCCCCTTCCCAGATGATCGCAACCTGATCGCCGCGCTTTGCAAGGTGGCGGTCAATGCAGTTGGCGGAGGCGTTCAGCGTTCCGTCCTCGAACCATTTGATCGAGACATGATCCTTGCCGAAGCTCGTATCCTTCACCTTGGTGTAAGGCTTGATCCAGTCGATGCGCTGGCCTTCACGCCGCCAAAACCCTTCCGGGTCGGAGATGCTCTCCTCATATTTCGCGCGGTAATCATTCGCGGTCAGATGCGTGCGCTTCTTCCATTCATCTGGCACGGGGAAGAGGGTGTCGGACATGAAAGCCTCCCTTGGCGGCGCATTCTCAGCGGTTTGTTGGTTTCGCCCATTATGTCCGCCCCGCGGAGACGGAACAAGCTGGGCACTTTATCCTTCATCCGAAGCCAAGCAGGTGATCCGGGAAGTCCGGTCTGCCCGCTTGCCGACTGGTCGGCAGGCTCAGTTCTCGCGCTTCACGAGCGCGGCGATTTCCGCATCGCTCATGCCTGCTTCCTCCAGCACTTCCTCCGTCTGCTCGCCAAGACGGGGCGGGTGGCGGCGGATGCTGGAGGGGCTTTCAGAGAAGCGCACAGGTGGCTTGAGCGCGAAATACGGTCCGGCGTGAGGATGGTCATAGCGCTGGAAGAAATCGACCGCTTTCAGATGCGGATCATCCATCAGATCGTCGAGCCGGTTCATCTTCACGGCGGGAATGGAAAGCGGTTGCAGCAGCGCCAGCCATTCATCGGTCGTCTTCGTTTCCGTCGTTTCCTCGATCATCGCGTAGAGCTCGCGGATATTCGCCGTGCGGGCCCGGTAATTGTTGAAGCGCGGATCGTTCCTGTAATCGTCGAGCCGGCCTGCGAGTTCGAAGAACTGTTCCCATTGCTTGTCGGAATAGGGAAGCAGGCCGATATGACCGTCCTTTGTGCGATAGGGGCGGCGGTCGGGATTGGTGATGCGGCCATAGGTCCACTGTCCTGTCGGCGGGTCATAGACGTGGTCGTAGAAATGTTCGGCAAGCACGAATGACGTCACGGCCTCGAGCATCGGCACTTCCACGAATTGTCCCTCGCCTGTGCGCTCCTTGTGGAAGAGGGCGGCGGTTACCGCCTGCACCATGAAGAGACCGGATACCTTGTCGGCCATGATGGTCGGGATATAGCGGGGCTTCGGGTCGCCATCCATGCGGCCGAGAAGGTCTGCCGCGCCGGAGCCCGCCTGAATAAGATCATCATAGGCGGGCAGGCCCGCATAAGGCCCGTCCGAGCCATAGCCTGCCGCATGAACGAAAATAATGTCGGGCTTCACCGCCTTGATGTCTTCATAGGCGAGGCCGAGCTTCTTCATCGCGGCATAGCGGATATTGGAAGTGAGCACATCCGCCGTGGCGATGATCTTCAGCAGCGCCTCGCGGCCCTCCTTGGAGCCGAGATCCAGCAGCACGGAACGCTTGTTGCGGTTGATGGTGAGGAAGATGGGGCCAAGGTCGGGTGCTGCCCCTTCCGGCAGATGGCCCGGCCAGCGCATGATGTCACCACCGCTGCCGCCGCCGCCTGTGGGGGAGGGCGCTTCGATCTTGATCACATCCGCGCCCATATCGCCCAGAATCTGCGTCGCATAGGCGCCGAATACAACAGCCGTCAAGTCCACGATACGGACACCTTTGAGCGGGCCCTTGTTTTCTGTTTCGAGTTTCTTGTTCTTCTTCTCACTCAACGCCTTGTCTCCGTTCCTGTCGTGCCTTGTCGCAGAGCCCTCTTATGTATGGCTCCACTCATAACATGATGTCAGGCAGGTCGCGGCACCCCTGAGAGCGCCTCGCGCTCAAGATTGGCCCGAAATCTTCGAGGGGAGAAGCCCTGTAACATAAAGGCTTTGGCGGCAGCCCGAAGAAAAGAGCATGCCCTTGCGTCAGCCGACGCCTTTCACCAGCAGCACCGAACCCTCTGTTGCGGCTTCGCGATCCACCGAGATTGCACGATATTCCGTGCTTTCCGACCATTCGCGCAGGCTCGCCTCATCGGGAAACTCGATCAGAACAATTTTCGTGCCTTCCCATTTGCCTTCCATCACTTCGGGGTTTTCCTGCGCGGCAAGGAGGCGGCCCTTGCGGCCTTTCATGGTGTCGGCAAAGCGGGCGGCATAGGCCTCATAGCGCGCCCGGTCATGGATGGTGAATTGTGCGAGTGCATAGACGGCCATTCCTGTCTCTCCGGTTTTTGAAAATGGGAGGATGCTCACGGAAAATGCACCTTGCTGTAAGGCGCTCATTTCGCAGAAAGACTTGCGACAATCAAAAAAGTGCCTGCGATGGCTGATGCAAGCCTTGTGAGTCCACAATTCCGGCGCTCTCCCCTATGCTCCGCAAATGCTTTTGCATCATTCCAGCTGGCCGGAAGTGGAGGCCTATCTTCAGAGGTCGCGGGGAATCGTTATTCCCATCGGCTCTACGGAGCAGCATGGGCCAACCGGGCTTATCGGTACGGATGCGATCTGCCCCGAGGCGATTGCGCGGCGCGCGGGCGAAGAGGCAGGGTTTCTCGTTGGGCCGACTTTCAATGTCGGCATTGCGCAGCACCATCTCGGCTTTGCCGGGACGATAACTCTTCGTCCATCGACCATGATTGCGGCGATCCATGACTGGGTGTCCTCGCTCGCGCGGCATGGCTTCGAGCGCATCTATTTCTTCAACGGGCATGGTGGCAATGTCTCGACCATCGAGGCGGCCTTTGCCGAGATTTATGCCGACCGTTCTCTCTCGCAGGAGGCGGCAAATCGCGGGCCGGTCATGTGTCGCCGAGCAAATTGGTGGGATTTCAAGCCGGTGATGGACTTCTGCCAGAAGCGCTACGGCTCTTCGCACGGCGCCCATGCAACGCCTTCGGAAATTGCCGTCACGCAATTCCTCTATCCGCAGGCAGTGAAAAGCGCAGAAATGAGCCCCAAAGTCGCCCCCTGGGGCCGATACACGGATGCCGAAAGCTACCGCGCCGCCTTCCCGGATGGCCGCATCGGCTCTGACCCCACGCTTGCTGACCCCGCCGATGGCGAAAAGCTGATCGCGCTTTCAGCGGAGGGGTTGATCCAGGATTTTCGGAAGTTTGAGGCGGATGGTTGAAATGTTAGTACATTCGTTATAACTTATATTTGCCTCTCAAATCGGGTTCAGACATGATTTCGCTCAAGCTTATCCAGATCGGCAATTCCGTAGGCGTCGCCTTGCCCAAGGCGGTGCTTGAGCGGTTGCATGCCTCCAAGGGCGACAATCTTTTTTTGATCGAGACATCCGAGGGCTACATGCTTACGCCCTATGATCCGGCCATGGCGACACAGCTTGAAGCGGCTGAGGCCATCATGCGTGAGGACCGGGATGTGCTGAAGGCACTGGCGAAGTAAACGGACGTGGCTGTGAAATCTGAACCCGTCTGGCTGCTGCGGTCCGCCGTGCTTGCCTTCCATATGCGTCAGCTTGCAGAGCATGGCGGTGGGGAAGGCGTACGCGATGAGGGTTTGCTCGATTCCGCACTCAATCGCCCGCTCAATAAATTTGCTTATGAGGAGCCGGATCTTTTCGATCTGGCTGCGGCCTATGCCTATGGCATCGCGACCAACCATCCTTTTGTGGACGGCAACAAGCGCACTGCTTTTGTTGCATCCCTGACCTTCCTGCGTCTCAACGGATACAGGGTCGAGGCGGAAGCGACTGAGAAATACGAGACCTTCATCCGGCTTGCATCAGGGGAGTTGACGGAGGCGGATCTGTCCAACTGGTTCCGGCAGTCTTCCAGGGCGCTTTCGGAATAAGGCTGAACTTTTCTAGCGCGCCGCTATCCGCACGCGGCCATCGGCTGTTTCGATTTTCACAGGCTCGAGATGTTTCCCCGCGCAGGGGCCGCTGGTGCAGAGCCCGTCTTCGATGCGGAAAAGGGCGCCATGGGCGCCGCAAAGGATCCTTGTTTCATCCATGGTGAGGAAACGGTCGGGCCGCGCGTCGAGGCGCTGGTTCGCGTGCGGGCAGCGGTTCAGATAGGCGAAGACGGACAGACCCTTCCGTACAAGGAATATCTCTTGTCTCTCGTCGCCTGTGCCGATGATGAAACCGCGCGCGCCAGGATCGTCGAGATCGGCAAGGGCGCAAATATCCCGCGTGCTCACGGGATTTTCTTCAGCCCTGCCATCTTGCAGATGAACTTCCATTCTTCTGGCCGCACAGGCTGAACCGAAAGGCGGGACTGCTTGAGAAGCGCCATCTCGGCCAGATCCGGCTCGTTCTTCACATCGGCAAGCGAAATCGGCACGGGCAGGTCGCAGACAGCTTCAATATCGACAAGGCCGAAGCGGCCCGTCTCATCCGTCGGGTCGGGGCGGTGCTCGCCGATCACGCGCACAATGCCGACCATGCGCTTTTCATCAACCGAGTGATAGAAAAAGCCGAGATCGCCCTTCTTCATCGCCTTCATGTTGTTGTTCGCCTGATAATTGCGAACACCATTCCAGGGTTCGCCTTCTGCGCCCTTTTTTTTCTGGTCGTCCCAGGACCAGGTGGAAGGTTCCGATTTGAAAAGCCAGTAAGCCATCTCTTGCGTCACTCCTTCGGGCCGAGCAGCCATTTCCACGGGCGGATTTCGGTCTCAGCGAAGAGGCCCGCCTTTTTGTAGGGATCATCGGCAAGCAGATTTTCTGCTGTGGTGCGGTCCGCAACATCGATGACCAGCATGGAGCCGTTCATCACGCTCTGATCGTCATTGGTGAAAGGTCCGCCGATCTTCACGCATCCCGCTTCGCTCCAATATTTCAGATGCGCATCGCGATTGGCGAGGCGCAGGTCGAGTGAATCGGGCTTGTCAGTGCAGATGAGACAAAAGAGCATGGTGTGCGTTCCGTTTCGTTCAATCAGGCTTCAGCGCGGAAGGGGCGCGCGAGCA
>JBAYOU010000125.1:0-5294 GCA_041678065.1 Parvibaculum sp.
GTCGTGAACTTCAACGCCAACTACGTCTTCCTGGACGGGAAGGGCAATGTGAACCTGAATGTTCTTCACCGGAATGACACGCGGGACACGCTTTTTCCGGGGAAGGTCTATCTGGACAATCCCTATGTCGTGACCCTCGCCGCGAAGTACAGCGTTCTCGACAATCTCGATCTGACGGCGCGCATCGAGAACGCGCTCGATGACCAGTACCAGACGGAATATGGCTACGGCACCTCGGACTTCGCTGCCTATGGTGGCTTTGTCTTCCGGTTCTGATGACGAAAAGCGGCGGGTGCTTATGCGCCCGCCGTTTTTACTGCCACCTTTTCAGCCAGAGGAGAGCGAATATGCGTCCGACCCCCCATTCCGAGCAGAAGAATGAAGAAGGCCGTGTTGTCGAGCAGATATGGTCGCTGCCGGTGGATGAAACCTTTCTTGAGAAGCTGCTGCGTGATGCTTTCGAGAACCATCACCATGAGTTGACATTCGGGCCGCTCATTCAGGGTGCTGCTTATGAACTGAAATGTCCTCGCGCGCCGGAAAAGATCACTTCGGGCGGCGGTTACCTAACCATTCACTGGGGGGCGGGTGGTCATTTCCATCTTTGTATCGGTACGAATTATGGCTCGCCTTCCGCACCCAATGCGCCCGAACTTATCGTGCAGCGGCGCCCCAGCCGCGCGGAGTTCTATCGCGGTCTCGACAAGAGCAGCCATCCGGTCACCTGGGGCTTCCGCATGTTCAACGGCGACGGTACGCCCCAGATCACCATCTTCTTTCCGAACCCCTTTCTGACCGACGCGGACGGCATGGCCGACGAGCCGGATTTCTCGCGCCTTGCCATGTGGGAAAAATTCCTGCGGACCTATGCCGGTGTGGAACCGGACGGCCGTGACCGCGAAGGAAAGGGATTCCGGAATGCGGCCTGAATTCCGCATTCTTCTTGCGGGGGTGTTGGTGGCGATCTTTGCGACAACCACCGGGTTGCAGGCTGCTGACAAGCTCCCGCGCGTTGCCTCCGTGAATATTTGCGGAGACCAGTTCCTGATGATGCTGGCCGACCCCTCGCAGATCGCATCATTGAGCTGGCATGCTACATCGCATCTTTCCTATCACGCGGCGAAGGCCGCCACCTTTGCAAGAAATCATGCGACAGCCGAAGAGATTCTCGTGCAGGACGTGGATATCGTCATTGCGGCGGACTACGGTGATCAGCAGCTGAAGAAGATATTGAAGCGTTTCAATATCCGCATTGTCGAGCTTCCCTTGAGCGAGGATTTCGCGGACGTCGAGGAGACGGTGCTCTCGATGTCGAAGGAGATCGGCCGCGCTGAGCAAGGCGAGGCGCTTGTCCGTGAAATGAAAGAGCGCCTGCAACGAATTGAAGCTTCCATCGATCCGGAAAAAGAGCAGCGTAAGGTCCTTTATTTTCGGTCGGATGGAGGAGGGGCCGGATCTCGCACCTTCGTCAACACGGCTATTGAAGTGGCGGGTTTCCGCAATCTGCAGGCAGAGCTCGGAGATACCAGCTGGCGAACGCTGCCTTTCGAGCGTGTCGTCATGGCGCCGCCAGACGTTCTCGTAACGAGTTTCTTCGATAGCCCCTATGCCTCAATCGGAAGCGCATTCAGATATCATCCGACCTTTTGGAAAATTGCACAGGACAGGTCCCTGATTCAGGTGCCGGGCAAGCTCTGGCCTTGCGCCAGCCCTCTCCTTGTGAATGCAGCGGAGCATCTGTCCGTGGCGAGGGAGAGACTTGGAGAAAGAAGCGCGGGGACAATGCAATGACCGCCGTCAACGTAGCGGAGCCCCGCGCTTCGCGTGAAGCAACCAACACGTCCCTGAAGGTTTCAGGCCTGTTATTTGTGCTGCTCTCCGTCTTGTTCGTCGCCTCGCTGCGCTTCGGATACGTGCCTTTGTCGACGGCCGAGGTCGTCTCCGCCTTGATGGGAATGGCGGATGAAAAGTATCAGACTATCGTGCGGGAACTCAGGCTTCCTCGAAGTCTGTTGGCCATTTTCATTGGCGCCGCCATGGGTGTCTCCGGCGCTGTGCTGCAGGGCCTTCTGCGCAATCCCCTCGCAGAGCCGGGCGTTATAGGCGTTTCATCCAGCGCGGGGCTTGGCGCAGTCGTGGCTCTTTACTTTGGATGGAGCATGGCCGTTCCACTGGCCTTGCCGCTCAGCGCCATGTTCGGCGCCGGGGTCGTAACGGTAGTGCTTTATTTCCTTGCCTCGCGATCGGAAAGCATCCTTACGCTCATACTCGCAGGTGTAGCAATAAGCGGCTTTTCGATCGCACTTTCTTCGCTCGCGATGAACCTCTCGCCCAATCCCTGGGCGGTGACGGAAATTCTCTTCTGGCTCATGGGGTCGCTCCGGGATCGGAGCTTCCATGAGGTTTGGCTTTCGCTTCCTTTCATAGCAATGGGGTTCGCCCTCCTCGCAATGACGGGGCGTGCTCTGGACGCGCTGAGCCTTGGCGAAGATGGCGCGCAAAGCCTGGGTGTGGACTTACGGCGAACTCGGGCCCTGGCCATTCTCGGAACGAGTTGCGCGGTCGGCGCGTCGGTTGCGGTTGCGGGTTCCATCGGCTTTATCGGCCTCGTGGTGCCGCATCTTCTTCGCCCCGTCGTCGGGCATTTGCCGAGCCGCCTGCTGCTGCCGAGTGCGCTGGGGGGAGCCTGCCTGCTGATAGCCGCTGATATTTGCGTGCGGATTCTCGCGCAGGCCGGGCCAGAGCTTCATCTGGGAGTCGTCACTTCGCTCATCGGCGCTCCGTTCTTCTTCTATCTCCTCCTCAGGGCACGGAGTCTCATCGGATGAGCAGTATCTCTGTTTCGAATATCGGCTTCTCCATCGGAGAAAAGAAGATTCTCTCCAATATAGGCTTCACCGTGGAAGGCGGCGGTCTTGTCGGGTTGATCGGTCCGAATGGTGCCGGCAAATCCACGCTCGCCCGTTTGATCGCCGGCCTTACGAAGCCGGAATCGGGAAAGATAGACCTGGATGGTAGGCCCCTTCAATCGATCGGCCGGAAGGCGCTCGCGCGCGAAATTGCCTACATGCCTCAGGGACACACGGTGCACTGGGCGCTCGAGGTCTATCAGGTCGTGGCCCTTGGCCGTCTTCCGCATCTCGGTCCCTTTGCATCCGTCTCCGATGAAGATGCGGCGGCTATCGAGCAGGCGATAGATATCGCCGACATCCGCGATTTCGTGGATCGCGACGTGACTACACTTTCCGGGGGTGAGCGCGCACGCGTCATGCTTGCTCGAGCCCTTGCTGTCGAAAGCCCGGTTCTGCTGGTGGACGAGCCGATCGCTTCGCTTGATCCCTTTCATCAGATCAAGGTCATGCATCTTTTGAGGTCGATTGCGGAGCAGGGCAGGCTGGTGATCGCCGTTCTGCACGACCTTTCGCTCGCCGCGCGCTTTTGCGACCGGCTGCTGTTGCTGGGGGAAGGGCGACTTATTGCCGATGGCATGCCGAGAGACGTACTGAACAATCTGAACCTTGCCGAAACTTACGCCATCGAGGGCCTGCACGGACACAACGCAGGCGAAGACTATGTCCTGCCGTGGCGATGCCTCGACAGGGCAAAGCCTGTTCACAATGAGGAGGCCCACCATGCCCATCGGCACAGTTGAGAGGGAAGCCTCCATCGTCGTCTGCAGCACATGCCGCGTGGACAGGGAGCATCGCGAAACGCCCGATGGTGTACGCGGAGGAGAACTTCTCTTCCAGGCATTGCAGCGCGGTTCGGCGGAGCGGGGAACGGACGTTCCCATCGCGATTCAGAAAATGCCCTGTTTCTTTGCCTGTTCGCGCTTCTGCACGATCCATCTGCGTGCGCCGGGCAAGATAGGGTATGTGATGGGCGATTTTCGTGCCGATGATGAGTCTGTCGATGCGATCCTGACCTTCTTCGAGGCCTATCGGAAAAGCGAGGAGGGCATTGTTCCCTTTCGCGATTGGCCTGAAGGGGTGAAGGGCCACTTCATCACGCGAATGCCGCCGGAGGGCGGTTTGTTACTCTGAACGAGAGCCTTCTGGGCAGCGAGGCGCACCGCCATGGCATCGATTGCCAAACACAGAGGCTATCCGCAGCCTCGCGCATCAGGTCAAAGACCGAAAACCCGCATGGGTAAGTGGGGTCTCGCGAGACGCATAGGTAAACAGGGCCTCAAGGCGAGTGTTGAGCGGCTTCGCTCGGATTGAGGCCGTATTCGCGCCGATAGAGTTCCGCGAAATAGCTAGGATTAGAATATCCGACGGCGAAGGCGGCCTCCGTAACGCTGCACTCGCCGTCGTACAACATTTCGCGGGCGGTAGTGAGACGCGCACGCTGAATGAACCGGCGAACGCTGCATCCGAAGCGGGCCTTGAAACCCGCTTTGAGTTTCTTTTCATTTAGCCCTGTTTTGCGGGCAAGCTGGGCAATAGTCCAGGTTTGAGAGACATCCGAAAGAACGATGTCCCGCGCTTCGTCGAGGCGCCGCTCATCCCCAACCTTGCGGCGGCGTGGCGAGGGCACGGCGTCCATCAATCGCGCGGCTTCCATGAGCAGGTCGAGGGCTCTCGTTTCGAGCGTCAAGCCCGTTCCCAGTCCGCAATCGATCAAAGCGGAGGTCCGTTCTTGCATGGCATGGAGCATCTCGACCGTGTCGATCCAGACGCCATTGGCTGACATATGGTGGAGAGGGTGAGTGGTATCTGCTGAAGCAAATAATGGCCCGAACCCTACGCGTTCAAGAAAATCATGTGTGAGACGAAGTTCTGCACAAAGAAAATGGCAACCAGCCGGCATTGTGTAGCTGCCATGGACCGGGCGGATTGAATAGCAGACATAGAGCACGCCTGGCTTGTACTGGATTTCTGGCGAACCGCCGATTGCACCGACGTCGACCATCGAGCCACTCCCGCCAGCTTCGAGAAGCGCGGTAAGCGTCAATCCGGGTTCCGAATGTCCGTGGGCTGTGTGCGCTTCTGCGAAGGCCACATCGAAAAGTGTGATGTCGAAGCCCGTCCGGATATTCACCCGCTGGCACCGGCCTTCAAGGTAGGCCATATCGATACCGCGTTCCATCAGACCGGGCATAATCGGCGCCGGTCGCGAGACGGCGTCTCCATGCTCCAGGGAACGCTCAAGAACGCTCACCCGGCCTATGCTGTGACCCCCGATAACTCGTCCATCTGATGCTAGAGTCCGTCCCAATGAGAGGACCGGACATGAAGAGATCGAAGTTCACCGAAGAGCAGATCATTTCGATCCTGCGTGAGCAGGAAGCA
>JBAYOU010000126.1:0-5292 GCA_041678065.1 Parvibaculum sp.
GGAACGCAGCTTCTGGGAACGCACGCTACAACAAGGCGACCGGCAGGAAGGCGATCTGGAACGGGCCGTCGAGTTGATGCATCGCCATTCAGCCCTGGAAGACACGATCCTGCGCGCACGCCATTATGGCGCGATGGCCATCGACGCGCTGGCCATCTTCCCGGAAAGCAAATATCGCGATGCGCTGACGGCGCTGGTCGAATTCTGCATCAACCGGAATCACTGATGCCAGACACAGCGGCGGCTTTCACCCACCAGCTTGGGCAGAACGCTGAAAGCATCCGTGCGGCCGCCTCCGCGTCTACGACGCTTCGGTAAATACCAAAGCAGGTTGCGCCCGAGCCGGACATTCGCGCGAGGCGGCACTCCTTCGTTTCGGCAATGGATGAAAGAACGCTGCCTATCTCTGGCAGAATTGCCGTTGCTGGCGCTTCGAGATCATTTGGCTCCTCGCTCACCCATGCGAGAAGATCATCGAGCGAAGAAAAATCTGGAAGTTGCATGTCTGGCTGCGCAGCGTTTATTGCAGGCGCTGCAAGCGCGCGAAATACGGAAGCCGTCGAAAGTGATTTCAGCGGATTGACGAGCAGCAATCCAAACCCCGGAAACCGCGGGAGGCGCGAGACGCGCTCGCCTATGCCGCACATCAAGGCGGGGCGGGGACCAAGACAGACCGGCACGTCGGCACCAAGCGACAGGGCAAGACGTTCAAGCGCCGCTTCATCAGGCGCGACATTCCATAACCGCATCAAAGCACGGAGCGCGGCGGCTGCATCTGCCGAGCCGCCACCAATACCGGATGCGACAGGAAGGTTTTTTTCAAGCGTGATGTGAGCACCGCTCGCAACGCCTGCAATCTCGCGCAAACCGCGCGCAGCACGCAGGACGAGATTATCCCCCCCTCCTTCCAGCGATGAGGCAAACGGCCCCTCGATCGTCAAAGAAAGCTCAGCATCGGGCCGCGCGGTGAGCCGGTCGCCTGTTTCGGCAAAGACGACGAGGCTTCGCAGATCATGATAGCCATCGGGGCGGCGGCCCAGTATGCGGAGCGAGAGATTTATCTTCGCCCGCGCCGTTTCAACCGCCACCTCAACTCCATCACCCATCACGAGCCTGCGGGTGCCGCTGTCTTCTGTTCGGCTTCGGCGCGCTCTCCTGCCTCAAGATTGAGGTCGAGTTTGATGCGGAGAATCTCTTCGCGATCGGGCTCCGGCTCCAGCGCCATAGCGTGACTCCACTGGTAGCGCGCCTCAATGCGGCGACCAACCTTCCAATAGGCATCGCCCAGATGCTCATTGATCGTCGGATCGCCCGGCTGAAGCTCCACCGCGCGCTCGAGATATTTCACGGCCAGCGCATACTCGCCAAGCCGGTAGCGCGCCCAGCCAAGACTGTCCACGATATAACCGTCATTGGGGCGCTGCTCGACCGCCCTTTCGATCATGGCAAGCGCCTCATCAAGTCGGTGATGCTGCTCGATCCATGAGTAGCCTAGATAGTTGAGGACCAGCGGGTGATCGCCCGAGAGGTCAAGCGCGAGAGTGAGATCCGCTTCCGCCTTGTCCCATTCGCCAAGCCGCTCATAACAGATGCCGCGCGCATAATAGAGCGTCCAGTTGCGCTCGTCCGGCTTGCCGGAGAGTTCGATCGCGCGCTGATATTCGCTCGCCGCTTCGGCGTATTTTTCCTTGGCGCGGTGAATGTCGCCCATCGCGACAAGCGGCTCTATGCGGTCAGGAAAATCCCTTGCAACGCGCTCCAGCACACGGATTGCTTCATCGTCGCGCTCCAGCTTGTCGAGCGCCATTGCGGTCTGGATGCGCGCATTCATATAGAGCGGTGAGTTGCGGCCCACCTTGTCATAGGCGGTGACAGCATCTGCCCAGCGCTTCTGCGCTTCATAGGCACCGCCGAGAAGCGAGCGCGCAATATCGAAATCGGGCCGCATATAAAGTGCGAGATTGAGATAAAGCTCCGCGAGATTGCCGGACGGGTCGCCCGCAAGCGCGCTGCCAAGCCCGTATAGCGCTTCGGCAACACCCTCCGACGCATCCGCGACAAGCGGCGGCAGCGTCTGCCCTTTCTGCAAGAGCGCAAGCTCATGTTCGGCAAGCGGATGCTCGCCTGTAAGTTCGAGGAAGCTTGTCAGAACAGCGCGCGCCTTATCGCTATGCCCGCCGCGCGACAGATAGCTCGCATAGGCCTGGACGACGCGAATGCTGCCGCCGCCGCTCGCCTCCATCGCTTTTTCGAAAGCCGCCCCCGCTGCGTCCCTGTCGCCCAGCACTTCGAGCATCAGCGCCTCGTGATAGGCGCGGAAAAGCGCAAAGGCGGCGCGGCCATCAAAGGCACCGAGCTTTTCAAGCGCGCGGTTCCTGTCGCCCTCGCCCACCGCTGACCAGGCAAGGGTGAGCGTGCCGACCAGCGCCGTGAAGGGGCCGGGATCGGCGGCTTTCATCTCCGTCGTCGCATCAGCAAAGCGGCCATCACGCACAGACGCGAGTGCCAATACAAGCCGTGCCATGCGCTCACCAGACTCAGAAGCAGTGAGCCGCTTTGCAAGCGGGATGGCGCGCGACATGTCGCCCGCGGTCGTGGCCGCCATGAAGGCGCGCTCAAGGATGACGGGATCGCTCGGCTCTTCTGCCAGCGCGCGTTCGTAGTAGATCGCTGCCCTGGTGCTGTCATTTACGGCAGAGGCATGGCGGCCTGCGAGATAGGCGCCATAGGGTGTGTCCGCGCGCTCATTCTGGAAAACGGAGAAGCCCTCCGTCCCGGCACAGCCACCAAGCGCGGCCAGCAGCGTTGCGAGTAGCACGCCACGCGCCGCACGCAAAACCGGCCCCTTCTTCATCCGCACCGCATCGGAACTCATCATATGGATGCCTGCCTTCAAGCCTTCGGTCTGCCGCCCGAAGGCGGCGCAAGATTGCTCCATAGAAGCAAAAAAAACGGGGGCCGCATACAGCCCCCGTCTCTTTCGACCACGTTGCGATCACATATTCGGGTAATTCGGCCCGCCGCCACCTTCCGGCACCGTCCAGTTGATGTTCTGGGCGGGGTCCTTGATGTCGCAGGTTTTGCAGTGGACACAGTTCTGGGCGTTGATCTGGAAGCGCGGATTGGAACCATCCGCGTCGCGCACAACCTCATACACACCGGCCGGGCAATAGCGTTGTGCGGGCTCGGCATATTTCGGCAGGTTGTAGGCAATCGGAATTGCCGGGTCCTTCAGCTTCAGATGGACAGGCTGATCTTCCTCATGGTTCGTCGCGGAGAGGAACACGGAGGAAAGCTTGTCGAAGGAAATTTTGCCGTCCGGCTTCGGATAGTCGATCGGCTTGCAATCCTTGGCTTCCTTGATGGACTCGAAGTCCGCCTTGCCGTGCTTCAGGGTGAACGGCAGGCCGATGCCGAGATTGTTCATCCACATATCGACAGCACCAAGGCCGATGCCGAGGAAGGTGCCAAGCCGCGACCAGAGCGGCTTCACGTTGCGGACGCGCTTCAGATCTTTGTGTACCGGGCTCTTTTCATAGGCTTCCACATAGGCGGAAAGCTCATCGCCCTGACGGCCATCCTTCACCGCTTCGAAGGCGGCTTCCGCACCCATGATGCCGGTGAGGATCGCGTTGTGGCTGCCCTTGATGCGCGGCACGTTGACGAAGCCCGCCGAACAACCGATCAGCGCACCGCCCGGGAAGACCAGCTTGGGCACGGACTGGAAACCACCCTCGGTGATCGCGCGCGCGCCGTAGGAAATGCGCTTGCCGCCAACAAAGGTGTCTTCAATCGCCGGATGGTGCTTGAAGCGCTGGAACTCGTCGAAGGGCGAGAGATAGGGGTTCTTGTAGTTCAGGTGAACCACGAAGCCCACGGCAACAAGGTTGTCGCCGAAGTGATAAAGGAAGGAGCCGCCACCGGTTGAATTGTCGAGCGGCCAGCCCATCGTGTGCTGCACAAGCCCCTTGCGGTGCTTGGAGGGATCGACTTCCCAAAGCTCCTTGAGGCCGATGCCGAATTTCTGCGGATCACGACCCTCATCGAGCTTGAACTTGCGGATCAGTTCCTTGGAGAGCGAACCGCGCACGCCTTCCGCAAAAAGGGTGTACTTGCCGCGCAGTTCCATGCCCGGCGTGTAGCTGTCCTTGGGCTCGCCGTCCCTGCCGACACCCATATCGCCAGTGACAACGCCGCGCACTGCGCCTGCCTCGTCATAGAGCACTTCGGCACCCGCAAAACCCGGATAGATCTCCACGCCGAGCGCTTCTGCCTGTTCTGCAAGCCAGCGGCAGAGATTGCCAAGGCTGACAATGTAATTGCCGTGGTTGTTCATGAGCGGCGGGAAAAGCGCGTTGGGAATGCGCAGTGCCCCGGCCGGGCCGAGGAACAGGAAATGGTCGGCCGTCACTTCCGTTTCGACCGGCGCACCCTTTTCGCGCCAGTCAGGCATAAGCGTGTCGAGGCCGATCGGATCAATCACCGCGCCTGAGAGAATATGGGCGCCGATTTCGGAGCCCTTCTCGATCACGCAGACGGAGATGTCGAAATCCTGTTCGGCCGCGAGCTGACGCAAGCGGATGGCAGACGCAAGACCCGCAGGCCCGCCGCCAACGATCACGACGTCATATTCCATATATTCGCGTTCGACCGCTGCCTCGCTCATCATTTATCTCCCTTGTCCGGCACGAACTCGCCAGACTGCCGCAGAAACCGGGCTCCGTTATGGTGCGATTGCTCCTGATGGTCAATATATTGAGGCACCAGAGGCACATAAGCTCTAGTTGCGTGTCATTCTCAACTAACGCACCACCCTGGCTGACGAAACCCGTGTAGGATCATTTTCCGCCGCGCATTCGCGCGTTCGGAAAGCCGCAACCACAAGTGTAAGACAATAATCTCGCATGAGTCCGTTCAACGACGAACAGCAAAACTTGTCGCCTGAAGAGGCGGCGGCGCTGCTTGCCTTCTATGTCGAGGCGGGCGTGAGCGATGTGCTGGGCGATGAACCGGTGAACCGCTACGCGCTCAGCGACACTGTCCCGGCATCCGCGCCGCGCGAGGCACCGCCGCAGGCCCGCGAGGCGAGGCCTGAGCCGCGCCGCGAGCTTTCCCCGCCCGCCCACGCTGCCGCACCCAGTTCCATTCCGCTTGAGGATGCGCAGGCCGCCGAAAGTGCGCGCGAGATTGCCGCGCGCTGCGCCACACTTGATGAATTGAGAAAGGCGCTTGCCACTTTTGAGGGATGCCCGCTCCGCTACACAGCGAAGAATCTCGTCTTTGCGGATGGCA
>JBAYOU010000127.1:0-5262 GCA_041678065.1 Parvibaculum sp.
ATATTCATGCGCGCAATAAACAGTGGTGTCGTCCGGCAGCGCCATCAGCTTGCCGAGCGAGGTCCACATCTGCGCGGGCGTGCCTTCAAAGAGGCGACCGCAGCCAAGCGCGAAAAGCGTATCGCCCACAAAAGCGACGCGGTCCTCATCGAAGCTATAGGCGATGTGGCCTGCCGTATGGCCCGGCACGTCGATGACGCGGGCGCGCGCCGCCCCAAGTTCAACGACATCACCTTCCCCGACTGCGCGGTCGATACCGGGGATTTTGTGCTTCTCGCCCTTTGGGCCAATCACCACGCAGCCGGTTTTTTCCTTCAACCCGGTATTGCCGCCCGCATGGTCAAAATGGTGATGCGTGTTCAGGATGTGGGTGAGCTTCCAGCCTTTTTCCGTAAGCGCGGCGAGAATGGGCGCGACTTCCGGCGTGTCGATTGCGGCGGTCATGCCGGTTGAGGGTTCGTGAACGAGATAGCCGTAATTGTCGTTCAGGCAGGGAAATTGGTGGATTTCTAGTCGTGCCATGTCTTTCCTCCGCGTGGTCCACGCGCGCATTTGCAGAATGTAAGGGCGTTTGTGCCAGCCTAGTGTGCTTCCGCCTCAAGGTGAACCCGGTACGGCAGGCAGGATTTTGCTAAACTCGGACCCATGAACATGGATGTGATCGATCTCAGGGATTTTTACGGGCGGCCGCTGGGCGGCGTCGCGCGGCGGCATATTGCCGAGCGCCTTGCGCGGTTCTGGCCGAATGTCCGTGGGCTCAATGTGCTGGGGCTTGGCTTTGCGACACCCTATCTCGCGCCTTTTGCTGGCGAAGCGCAGCGCGTGATCGGCCTCATGCCCGCGCGGCAGGGTGTGATGCGCTGGCCTGCTGAAGGGCGCTGTCTCACGGGGCTCGTGGATGAGCTTGAACTGCCGCTGCCGGATGAAAGCATGGATCGTGTGCTGGTCGTGCATGGGCTTGAAGCGAGCGAGGCGATGCGCGGCATGTTGCGGCAGGTTTGGCGTGTGCTCGCGCCGGGCGGACGCGTCATCATTGTGGTGCCAAACAGGCGCGGGCTCTGGGCGCGGCGAGAAGCAACGCCTTTCGGGCATGGTCAGCCTTTCTCGCGCGGGCAGCTCACCCAGCTTTTGCGGGAATCGATGCTGTTGCCTTCCGCCTGGGAGGTGGCGCTTTTCGCGCCGCCCTTCGACTGGCGGCCCTTGCTGCGCTCCGCTGCCGCATGGGAGCGGGTCGGGCAAATGCTTTGGCCGCGCTTTTCCGGTGTTCTCATGGTCGAGGCAACAAAGCAGATCTATAGCGCGGCGCCCGTTTCAATCACGAGCCGCGCGCGGGCACGGATGCGCGTCATCGCGCCCATGCCAGCGCGGCTTCCCGTGCCCAGCTCCATGCCGCTGAAAGAAGGCTGAAGCTCAGTTCCGTCGGGACAGCAGGAAGACGGCTTCACTCGCGAAAAAGTTCGAGAGAATGCCGGGATTCGAAATGCGCCACGACTTGTCGCCGGTCAGGATCACCGCATCCTCAATGTCGAGGTCGAGATCATCGCATAGCGCGGCGAAGTCGAGCAGCGTGCAGAGATGAATATTCGGCGTGTCGTACCAGGAATAGCCGAGCGAGCGCGTTTCGGGCATGCGGCCCGTGAGAAGCAGCTTCATGCGCACGCGCCAATGGCCAAAATTCGGAAAAGAGACGATCACATGTCGTCCGATCCGTTTCATGGACCGCAGTACTTCTTTCGGATTGCGCGTTGCCTGAATGGTCTGGCTCAGGATCACATAGTCGAAGGCGTCATCGGGATAGTTTGCGAGGTCGCGGTCAGCATCACCCTGCACCACGGCAAGGCCACGCGCCACCGAAGCGTTCACGCCCTCCTGGCTCAGTTCCACGCCGCGGCCATCCACATTGCGCTTCGTTTCAAGAAGGGCGAGCAGATCGCCATCACCGCAGCCCACATCAAGCACTCGTGAGCCGGGTGTAATCATTGCCGCAATGAGATCAAGGTCGATGCGGCCGTCAGTCGGGCCGTTCTGATAGGTCATGCGCCGAGCCCCCGCGTGCGGGCGGCGCTGTCGATGAAGCCGCGTAATGTCGCGAACATTTCCGGCTCGTCGAGCAGGAATGCGTCATGGCCTTTGTCGGTGTTGATTTCGACAAAACTCACATTGGCCGCAACGGCGTTCAGGGCGTGAACGATCTGACGGCTGTCGGATGTGGGGAAAAGCCAGTCGCTTGTGAAGGAGACGGCGCAGAAGCGCGATTTCGTGCCCCGGAACGCATTTGCGAGCACGCCGTCATAATCCGCTGCGAGGTCGAAATAATCCATCGCGCGGGTGATGTAGAGATAGGAATTCGCGTCGAAGCGATCAACAAAGGTCGAGCCCTGATGGCGCAGATAGCTTTCGATCTGGAAATCAGCATCGAAACCATAGGTGATGCTGTCGCGATCCTGCAGGTTGCGACCGAATTTGCGGTGAAGGGCTGCTTCCGACAGATAGGTGATATGGGCGGCCATGCGAGCCACGGCGAGCCCTTTTGCGGGGGTCGTGCCATGAGCGAGATAAGCGCCCTGCTTCCATTCGGAGTCGGCGATGATGGCCTGACGTCCGACCTCGTGAAAGGCGATGTTCTGGGCGGAATGGCGGGCAGCCGTCGCAATCGGGATCGCGGAGAAAACGCGCTCGGGATAGGCGGCCGCCCATTGCAGCACCTGCATCCCGCCCATGGAACCGCCAATTACGCAGAAGAGATCGTCAATGCCCAGCTTGTCGAGGAGCATCGCCTGCGCACGCACCATATCGCCGATGGTGATAACGGGAAAATCGAGGCCATAGGGGCGGCCTGTTGCGGGGTCCGTGTCGCGGGGACCGGTCGTGCCCATGCAGCCGCCGATCACATTCTGGCAGATGACGAAGAAGCGGTCGGTATCGATGGGCTTGCCGGGGCCGATCATGGTGGTCCACCAGCCGGGCTTGCCGGTCAGGGGCTGGGTGCTCGCGGCAAATTGATCGCCGGTCAGGGCGTGGCAGATCAGCACCGCATTGGACCGGGTGGCGTTCAACTCGCCATAGGTTTCATAGGCGATGGTAAACGGGCTGAGGCTCACCCCGGAATCGAGCGCAAGCGGTTCGTCCGGGCCGAAAGTCTGGGATGCGCGGCGCACCCGGATTCCGCCTTCCTCGAACTCTGTGCTTTGCGGGCCGCCGCCCCCTTGCGGGTGCGAGGCCTTCCCGATCGTGTTCATGGCGCCTCAGGGCTGATTTGACGGGCAGGGGCATCCCGATTGGCCCTTGCAGACCCTGCCAAACAGGCTGCATAGCTAGGGATGACACCCCTGAAATGTCAATGTTTTCTTTGATTTTAACGGGTCGCCCCCGTATGAATACCGCTCCGCGAGAACCGGGCAGAAAGGCCTCGTCCGGGGGCGGAGATTCCCGGCTGGGGAGTGTCATGACGACTGGAACGATCACGCCCGAACAGGCTCTCGCCGATATCCGCAAGGAGATCGACGCGATTGATGATGCGCTGCAGGATTTGCTGCTGAAGCGAACCGAGCTTGTGGCGGGTGTTGCGGCGGCGAAGGCGCGCGAGGCTAGTGCAGCGGGGGAAGGCAGTTTTGTGGCTTTCCGCCCCGCCCGTGAGGCGCAGGTGCTGCGCCGGCTTGCTGCACGGCATGAGGGCCGCTTGCCGCTCCGGGTGCTGGTTCGCATCTGGCGCGAGATCATGGTGGCGATGACCCGCATTCAGGGGCCGTTCCGGGTGGATGTGTCGGGCGGCAAGGGGGCGGATGCCATCCGCTTCTGGGATCTCGCCCGCAACTATTACGGCTCCACCACGCTGATGGAACTGCATGAAGAGCCACGCGAAGTGGTGCGCCGGGTTGGCAGCGACCGCGCAGCCATCGGCATACTGCCCGAACCGACAGCGGGGAACTGGTGGACGGCGCTCGCCTCCGGCAGCGCGGGCGATTTGCGCATCTTGGCGCGGCTGCCCTTCGTGGAGGTCGAACGAGAGGATGACAGCCTGCGTGCGCTCGTTCTCGGTCATAGTGAATTTGAAGAAACGGGCGATGACACTTCCCTCATCGCCCTTTCTGTTTCCGAAAGCCTGAGCGATGCGCGCGTGACGTCGCTTCTGCGCGAGGCCGGGCTTGAAGGGCGGCGCATCGCGAGCGCCCGGCTTGATAATGGCGCGGGTGCCCATGTCTATCTGATGGAAGTGCCGCATCATCTCGCTGAAGATGATGAACGGCTTGCGGCACTTGCCGCAACGCCCGTTGCCGAAGTGCGCCTTCTCGGCGGCTATGCCAATCCGCTCCACCTTGAGCGGGACGGTCAGTGAGAGACGACATGACGAAATCAGGAATGAGGCCCGAGCCGCAGCGCGGCATTCTCGACATTGAAGCCTATGTTGGCGGTCGTGCAAGCGCGGAAGGAGCGGGCAAGGTTTACAAGCTCTCGGCAAATGAAACGCCGCTCGGCCCGAGCCCCAGGGCGCGCGAAGCCTTTCTGTCGGCGGTGGACAGTCTCGAACTTTATCCCGATGGCGGCTCCGAAGAGCTGCGCAATGCCATTTCGAAGCGCTATGGGCTTGCAGCGGACAGGATCGTCTGCGGTGCGGGGTCGGACGAGTTACTGCATCTTCTCGCGCAGTCTTATCTGGGCGAAGGCGATGAAGCGATTTCAACCGAGCATGGTTTTCTCGTCTATCCGATCGTAACGAAGGCGGCGGGCGCCACCTCTGTTGTCGTGAAGGAAAGGAACCTTCGCACGGATGTGGATGCCATTCTTGCGGCGGTGACGGAGAAGACGAAGATCGTCTTCATTGCCAATCCGAACAATCCGACGGGTAGCTATATTCCGGCGGATGAAGTGCGCCGTCTCCATGCCGGGTTGCGGCCCGACATACTTCTCGTGCTTGACGCGGCCTATAGCGAATATGTGAGCCGCAACGATTATGAAGCGGGGATCGAGCTTGTCGCGACATCGGAAAATGTCGTGATGACGCGCACCTTCTCCAAGATTTACGGGCTTGCCGCGCTCCGCCTTGGATGGATGTATGCGCCTGCGCATATTTGCGATGTCATCAACCGCATTCGCGGGCCATTCAATGTGTCGATCCCGGCCATACGGGCAGGCGTTGCGGCTATTCTTGATACGGAGCATGTTGAGAAGGCGCGCGCGCATAATGACAAATGGCTCGCCTGGCTTACTGAAGAGATCGGCAAGCTTGGACTTGAAGTGGCATCGAGCGTTGCAAACTTCATG
>JBAYOU010000128.1:0-5255 GCA_041678065.1 Parvibaculum sp.
AATGCCGATAAATGCAAAACGCTGGGTGCTCGCCTCGCGACCGGAAGGGAAACCGAGGCTTGAGAACTTCCGGCTGGAAGAGGTGAAGCTGCCGGATATTGGCGAGCATGAAATCCTTATCCGGACGGAATTTCACTCCGTCGATCCGGGGATGCGCAGCCGCCTTTCGGGTGACAGCTACACCGCCGCCCTTCCCCTTGGAGAGACCATCGACAGCGCGATGGTCGGTATTGTCGAAGCCTCCAGCAATGAGAAGTTCAAGCCGGGCGACCGTGTGACGGGTGGCTTTGGCTGGGTGACGCATGCCATTTCGAACGGGCGCGGTGTGCAGTTGCTCTCGCCGGAAATGTTTCACGGCAAGCTCCGCCCGACCGCTGCGATTGGCGTGCTCGGCATTCCGGGCCTCACCTCCTATTTCGGCCTTCTGGAACTCGGCGCGCCTCGCGCGGGAGACACGGTTCTGATCTCCTCTGCCGCAGGGCCGGTGGGCGCAACCGCCGGTCAGATCGCCAAGCAGAAAGGCTGCCGTGTTATCGGCATCGCCGGTTCAGCGGAGAAGTGCGATTACGTCCGAAGCCTCGGCTTTGATGATTGCTTCTCCTATCGCGGGGCTGATCTGCGGACAGCTATCCGTGAGCATTGCCCGGACGGTGTTGATATCTATTTCGACAATGTTGGGGCCAAGATGCTTGATGCGGCGATCCTCAACATGAAGGAGCATGGCCGCATCGTCGTTTCCGGCCAGGTCAGCGAATATAACCGCGCCGACAATGAGCTTGTCGGCATCCGCAATGTGACGCGCTTCATCACGCATCGTCTGCGGATGGAAGGGCTTGTCGTCTTCGACTATTTCAAACGCTTCCGCGAGGCACAGGCGGAGATGGCCGGCTGGATCCACGAAGGCAAGCTCGTCTATACCGAGGATGTTTCGGAGGGGATCGAAGGTTCAGCGGCTGCCTTTATCGGTCTCTTTGAAGGCGAAAATCTCGGGCGGCGGCTCATCAAAGTGAGCTGAAAAGAAAAGGCCCGGTATTTCCACCGGGCCTTTTCCTTTTTCCGTTCGTGCCGCTTACCACGCACCCAGCGCGATAGGCCGGTCGTTGCGAGATTCCACGCGCTCCTTCTTCAGCCCTTCGGCGATGAGGAAGGCGAGTTCCAGCGACTGGCTTGCATTCAGGCGCGGGTCGCAATGGGTGTGGTAGCGGTCGGCAAGGTCTGTCTCGCTGATCGCCTGCGCGCCGCCGATGCATTCGGTGACGTTCTGGCCGGTCATCTCGAAATGCACGCCGCCCGCATGGGTGCCTTCCGCGCGGTGAACCGCCATGAATGCCTGCACCTCCGCAAGAATGCGGTCCACCGGCCGCGTCTTGTAGCCGGACGATGCCTTGATGGTGTTGCCATGCATCGGGTCGCAGGACCAGACCACCTTCTTGCCCTCCCGCTCAATGGCGCGAATGAGCTGCGGCAGATGCTTCTCCACATTCTCGGCACCGAAACGGCAGATAAGCGTGAGACGCCCCGGCTCGTTCTTCGGGTTGAGAATGTCAGTGAGGCGCACAAGCTCTTCCGGGTCGAGCGAGGGACCGCACTTCATGCCAATCGGATTATTGATGCCCCGCATATATTCGACATGCGCATGGTCCGGCTGGCGTGTACGGTCGCCGATCCAGAGCATATGGGCGGAGGTGTCATACCAGTCGCCCGTGGTGGAATCGATGCGGGTCATCGCCTGCTCATAACCGAGCAACAATGCCTCATGGCTCGTATAGAAATCCGTCGTGCGAAGCTGCGGCTGCGTCTCGCCATCAATGCCGCAGGCGCGCATGAAGTCGAGCGCTTCCGTGATGCGGTTCGCAAGTTCCTCATAGCGCGCACCTTCGGCGCTGTCAGAGACAAAGCCCATATTCCAGCGATGCACGAAATCCAGATCGGCATAGCCGCCTTGTGCGAAAGCCCGGATCAGGTTCAGCGTTGAGGCCGATTGCGAATAGGCACGCAGCAGCCGGTTCGGGTCCGGCACACGGGACGTCTCGTCAAACTCGATACCGTTGATATTGTCGCCTAGATAAGACGGCAGCGTGACATCGCCAATGGTTTCGGTTGGCGATGAACGCGGCTTGGCGAACTGGCCCGCGATGCGGCCCACCTTCACCACAGGCGAAGCACCCGCGAAAGTCAGCACCACCGCCATCTGCAGGAGCACGCGAAACGTGTCGCGGATATTGTCGGCGGAGAATTCGGCAAAGCTCTCGGCGCAATCGCCGCCCTGAAGCAGGAAAGCACGGCCTTCGCAGACATCCGCGAGATCTGCCTTCAGCTTGCGAGCTTCCCCTGCAAACACGAGCGGCGGATAGGAGCGCAGACGCGCTTCTACAGCGGCAAGCGCCGCTTCATCCGGGTAGGCCGGGAGATGCTTTGCGGGTTTTGCCCGCCAGCTCTCCGGTTTCCAGTTCTCCGCCATCGTCTTCTCTCCGAAACGCACGAAAAAACGCGGGTTCAGGCTCTTTATCCTGAATCCGCCGCCTTTCTCATATGGAAGGCGGATATATAATCCACAAGCCCCCTGAAGGGAAGCCTAAGCCCTTGATCTGGCTCGCAGACGTGGAAAAGTGGCTCAGGTCGCGGCCTTGACCAGGGGCGCTTGCCATTTTTCGCGCAGTGTCACCAGTTCTTCTGCCGCTGTGGGGTGCACGGCAATGGTTGCGTCAAACTGGGCCTTAGTCGCCCCCATCGTGACCGCAATGCCGACCGCCTGGATGAGCTCTCCCGCCTCCTGCCCCATAATGTGGACGCCGAGCACCTTGTCCGTCTTCGCATCCACCACGAGCTTCATGAAGGTGCGCTCTTGCGAACCGGAAAGCGCGTTCTTCAGGCCGCGAAAGGCAGTCTTGTAGAGATCAATTTCACCTCGTTCCCGCGCCTGAACTTCGGTGAGGCCGACCGTGCCCATTTCCGGCTGGGAGAAGATCGCTGTCGGAATGATCGAATGATCGACCTTCACATCCTTGCCGCCATAAACCGTATCGGCGAAGGCATGGCCCTCACGGATCGCGACAGGGGTAAGGTTTGCGCAGTCCGTCACATCACCCACGGCATAAATGTTGTCGACCGAGGTTTTCGAATATTCATCGACAATCACCTGACCGGACTTGCCGAGCTTCACACCCACTTCTTCAAGGCCAAGCCCTTTGGTAAGCGGCTTGCGGCCCGTCGCATACATAACGGCATCGGTTTTCAGAATCTCGCCGCTTGTGAGCGTTAGTTCCAGCTCACCATCCTTTTTGGCAATGGAGGCGATGTCGCTGTTCATGCGCAGGCCGACACCTTTCTTCATCATCTCCTCGGCGAGCATTTCGCGCAGATCATCATCAAAGCCGCGCATAAAAAGCGGGCCGCGATAAAGCTGCTTCGTCTCCACTCCAAGCCCGTTGAAAATGCCCGCAAACTCCACCGCGATGTAGCCACCGCCAACCACGACAATGCGCTTTGGCAGTTCCTCGAGGTGGAAGGCTTCGTTTGATGAAATGGCATGTTCAATGCCCGGCACGTCGGGCATGAAAGGCGTCGCGCCAACGGCGATGAGAATCCGCTCCGCCGTCACTTCCCGGTCTTCCGCCTCAAGGCGCACCGTGTGTGCATCCTTGATCGTGGCGCGGCTCTGAATAATCTCGACACCCGCTTTTTCGAGGTTACGGATATAGATACCGTTCAGGCGGTCGATCTCCTTGTCCTTGTTAGCAACCAGCGTCTTCCAGTCAAAGGAACACTCACCGACCGTCCAGCCGAAACCTGCCGCTTCCTCGAACTCTTCGGAATAATGGCTTGCATATACGAAAAGCTTTTTCGGGACGCAGCCACGAATAACGCAGGTACCACCGACGCGATATTCCTCGGCAATACCAACCTTCGCGCCATGTGTTGCTGCGATGCGTGCGGCGCGCACACCGCCCGAGCCCGCGCCAATGACAAAAAGGTCGTAATCATATTTGGTCATGGCCACGGCTCCCGCATGCTCTGTTCGGTTTGTTTATTTCTTCTCGATCAGTTCGACGCCTGACGGCGAACCGATAATGGCGAGCGCTGCGATATCGATGAAGAGCCCGTTATCCACCACACCCGGAATAGCATTCAGCGCCGGTGCAAGATTATCCGGGTCAGGGATTTTGCTGAAGGCGCAGTCATAGATGAAGTTGCCGCTATCGGTGAAAAAGGGCTCCCCATATTCATCGGCGCGGCGCGAAATCTTGCCTGTGCAGCCAAGCGCGCTTGCGACTTCAGCGATCTTCCGCGCTGTCACGCTTGCGCCGAAGGGGACAATTTCCACCGGCAGCGGAAAGGCGCCGAGCGTGGTCACGATTTTCGAGGCATCCGCAATCACGATCATTCGGTCGGACGCCGTCGCCACAATCTTTTCGCGCAGCAGCGCACCACCACCGCCCTTGATGAGCCGCAGCTTGCTGTCGAGTTCATCCGCACCATCTACCGTCAGGTCGAGGTACTGAACTTCATGAAGGCCAGCGAGCGGAACACCGAGGCTCTCCGCAAGTTTCGAGGTGCGTTCTGATGTCGGTACGCAAATAATCTCGAAACCGCCTTTCACCTTTTCGCCCAGTGCACGGACGAAATGTTCCGCCGTGGAGCCTGTGCCCAGCCCAAGCTTCATGCCCGGTTTCACGAAGTCGAGCGCGCGAAGCGCTGCCGCCTTTTTCTGTTCGTCAGCGTTCATCAATCAAAGCCCCGCCATCGCGACATATTTCACTTCGAGAAACTCCTCGATCCCCCAAGGCCCGCCTTCACGGCCAAGCCCGGATTCCTTGTACCCGCCAAAGGGGGCAACTTCCGTGGAGATGAGCCCGGCATTGACGCCGACAAGGCCGCACTCGAGTGCTTCAGCGATATGCCAGACGCGCCCGATATCGCGGCTGTAGAAGTAGGAAGCAAGTCCGAAAGGCGTGTCATTGGCCAGCGCCACCGCTTCTTCTTCCGTCTCGAAACGAAAAACAGGCGCGAGCGGCGCGAAGGTTTCTTCGCGTGTCACTTTCATGCTGGGCTTCATACCGGAAATGACAGTCGGCTCAAAGAATGTGCCGCCCTTCGCATGGCGCTTGCCGCCAGTATGTAGCGTAGCACCACCCGCCAGCGCATCAGCAATATGTTCCTCAACCTTTTCCACGGCGGCCATATCAATCAGCGGGCCTTGCGCCACACCGTCCTCAAAGCCGGAGCCGACCTTCAATGCGGCGACCTTCTTCGTC
>JBAYOU010000129.1:0-5233 GCA_041678065.1 Parvibaculum sp.
CCCGCGCAGGGCCACGCATCATGCTGCAAACGAAACCCGGAGAAAGACATGAAAGCGATCCGCTGCCACAATTACGGCGCCCCTTCCTCGCTCACCTTCGAAGAACTGCCTGATCCCGAACCGCGCGCGGGTGAAGTTGTCATCGAGACGGAAGCGGCGGGCCTTGGCTATGTGGATGCGCTGCTCGTCGCAGGGCGCTATCAGGTGAAGACGCCCCTCCCCTTCGTGCCGGGAAGCGAAGTCGCGGGAATAGTTGTGGCGCTTGGCGAAGGTGCGCCGGAAGTCTTGCTCGGCAAGCGCGTCATGGCGCTTTCGCCGCGAGGTGCGCTGGCAGGCAAGATCGCACTTCCCGCGCTTAGCTGCATTCCTGTGCCAAACAATATGAGTGCGGAAGCAGCGGCTGGTTTCATCGTCTCCTATTGCACCGCGCTTTACGGGCTTGAAGAATGCGGGAAACTCCGCGAGGGCGAAACCCTTCTCGTGCTGGGTGCAGGCGGTGGCGTCGGCATGGCGGCCATCGACACTGCTAAGGCAATGGGCGCAAAGGTCATTGCGGCGGCTTCATCAGAAGAGAAGCGCAAGGCTGCTCTCGATGCTGGTGCCGATGTCGCCATCGACTACACCACACCCGACTGGCGCAAGGAGCTTGAGCCGCTAACGGGCCGGAAGGATGTTGATCTCGTTTATGACCCGGTGGGTGGCGACTTTTCCGAGACGGCGCTGCGCTGTCTCGCGCCGGGTGGTCGGCATCTCGTGGTCGGCTTTGCAGCGGGCGACATTCCACGCATTCCGCTCAACCTCGCTTTGCTGAAACGCTGCTCCATTGTGGGCGTTGATTGGGGTGGTCACATTCGTGCGAATCCGGCTGCGAATATTCCGCTGATGAAGACGCTGACGAACTGGGTCACGGAAGGCCGCATTCACCCGGAACCCGCAGCAAGCTATCCGCTGGCAGAAGCGCCTGCCGTGCTGCAGCGCCTGCTCGACCGCGAAAGCATCGGCAAGCCGGTCATCCGATTCCGCGACTAATCTCGGCTGGGAAACGTGAAATGCACACGAGACGTGTCGTCAGCTTGCCGCGCGCCTCGGGCGCCACGCCAGTGTGACACGAAGCGCGATTTATCCACAGTGGATTCATGGCGCACTTTCAGTTACTTGGCTGACGATCTTCACATGCGATAGCTTCGCGCCTCCAGCCGCCGTCGAATCTGCTTGCGAAGCAGCGTCGATAAGGTGAAGAATTTTTAACCACCCGCGAGTGGAGGTTGAAATGCTTGCGAACAAGGTTGGATATCTGGCGACCGGGCTTGCGTTTCTGTTCGTAGGTGCGGTCCTCATCGGAATCTTCTGATCCCCCAGGCGGTTGCAAAACCACCTCCCCATTCAAAAAGGGCGCATCCGCAAGGACGCGCCCTTTGTCCGAAAAATAGCGCTCAGCTAGGCCTTCAGGCAGCCTCTTCAGTGGCTTTACCTGGCGTGTAGTTGAGGATCGGCGCGAGCCAGCGCTCCATTACGGGAAGTTCCATTCCCTTGCGCCGCGCGTAATCTACCACCTGATCGCGCTCGATTTTGCCAACGCCGAAATACTCCGACTGCGGATGGCTGAAATAAAGCCCGCTCACCGCCGCACCCGGCCACATGGCATAGCTCTCGGTCAGCTTGAGGCCGATCTTTGCTTCCGTATCGAGCAGGCGGAACAGCGTCGCCTTTTCCGTGTGGTCCGGTTGCGCCGGATAACCGGGCGCCGGGCGGATGCCCTGATACTTCTCTTCAATCAGATCCTGATTGGTGAGTTTCTCATCCGCCGCATAGCCCCAGAATTCGCGGCGCACACGCTCATGCATATGCTCCGCAAAGGCTTCCGCTAGACGGTCAGCCAATGCTTGTGAGAGAATGGCGCGGTAATCGTCATGCTGCTCGCGGAAGCGGCGAGCAACCTCATCCTCACCAAAGCCTGCAGTGACGCAGAAACCACCAACATAATCGGCGATGCCGGTTTCTTTCGGCGCCACAAAATCGGCAAGTGCAAAATTGGCGCGGTCGGAACTGCGCTTCATCTGCTGCCGCAACGAATGGAATGTGGCAAGCGTTTCCTTGCGCTCATCATCCACATAAAGCTCGACATCATCCGTGCCGACTTCGTTCGCCGGCCAGAAGCCGATGACCGCGCGCGCCTGTAACCACTTCTCTTCAACGATCTGGGTGAGCATTTCTTGCGCATCGGCAAAGAGCGACCGCGCAGCTTCTCCCACCTTGTCGTCGTTCAGAATCTGCGGATATCGTCCATGCAGTTCCCAGGTCTGGAAGAAAGGCGTCCAGTCAATATAGGGAACGAGCTTTTCGAGCGGATAATCCTCAAAGACCTTCGAGCCAAGGAAGCTCGGCCTCACAGGCGTGTAGCCATCCCAGTCAACCGTGAAGCGGTTGGCGCGTGCACCATCAAGTGTCTGCCGCTCCTTCTTCTCCTGTCCGGCCGCATGCCGCGCTGCGAGTGCCTGATATTTTTCTCGAATATCAGTGACGTATTCTTCCTTCTTCTCGGAGATGAGGTTTGAGGCAACGCCAACGGCGCGGCTCGCATCCGTTACATAAACCGTCTGTCCGGCTTTGTAATTCGGATGGATTTTCACGGCCGTATGTATCTGGCTCGTCGTTGCGCCGCCAATCAGAAGCGGAATGTTGAAGCCCTGACGCTCCATTTCGGCAGCCACATGACACATCTCATCCAGCGACGGCGTGATGAGGCCCGACAGTCCGATCATATCGACTTTGTGCTTGCGAGCTTCTTCGAGAATCTTCTCGGCCGGCTGCATCACACCGAGGTCAATCACCTCGAAATTGTTGCACTGGAGCACGACGCCGACGATGTTTTTGCCGATATCGTGAACGTCGCCCTTCACCGTCGCCATGAGAATGCGCGCGGCAGCATCATCACCCGTGATGCCAAGCTCTTCTTTTTCCTTCTCCATAAAGGGCATGAGGTAGGCAACCGCCTGCTTCATCACACGGGCACTCTTCACCACTTGCGGCAGGAACATCTTGCCTGCGCCGAAGAGATCACCCACCACATTCATGCCGTCCATCAGCGGCCCTTCGATGACATGTAGCGGGCGGTCAAAGAGGTGGCGTGCCTCTTCTACATCCTGCTCGATGAAAGCATTGATACCTTTCACGAGCGAATGGGTAATGCGCTCCTGTACCGGCTTCTCGCGCCAGGATAGATCTTCTTCGCGCTTCTTGCCGCCCCCGCCCTTATAGCGTTCGGCAATTTCCAGCAGTCGCTCAGTCGCATCCGGGCGACGATTGAGGATCACATCCTCAACGCGCTCCCGCAGTTCGGGTTCAATGTCGTCATAGATGGCAAGCTGGCCTGCATTGACGATGCCCATATCCATCCCCGCCTTGATGGCGTGATAGAGGAAAACGGAATGCATGGCCTCGCGCACTGGCTCATTGCCCCGGAAAGAGAATGAGATGTTGGAAACGCCACCAGAAATATGCGCATAGGGCAGATTTTGCTTGATGCGCGAACAAGCCTCGATGAACTCCACCGCGTAATTGTTATGTTCTTCAATGCCCGTCGCCACGGCGAAGATATTCGGATCGAAGATGATGTCTTCCGGCGGAAACCCGACCTCTTCGGTGAGAATCCGATAGGCACGCTCGCAGATTTCGAACTTGCGGTTTGCAGTATCGGCCTGCCCCACCTCGTCAAATGCCATGATGACAGCCGCCGCCCCGTAGCGACGGATCTTGCGTGCATGTTCACGGAAAGCTTCTTCACCCTCCTTCATGCTGATCGAATTCACGATCGCCTTACCCTGCACGCGCTTCAGCCCTGCTTCGATGACATTCCATTTCGAGGAATCGATCATGATGGGGACACGCGAAATATCGGGCTCGGATGCAATCAGATTGAGGAAGCGGATCATTGCCGCCTCGGAATCGAGCATCCCCTCATCCATATTAATATCGATAATTTGCGCGCCGTTCTCGACCTGCTGGCGCGCCACGTCGAGCGCCTCGCTGAACCGATCCTCAAGGATCAGCTTCTTGAAGCGCGCCGAGCCGGTCACATTGGTCCGCTCGCCGACATTGATGAAGTTAGCCGTAACTTTGGTCATCTCGTCCCGATCTTGCTTTAGTCATTCATCCGGCATCAACCACCGGCTTGGGTCAGTGGGCAACGAAAGGTTCAAGCCCCGAAAGGCGGAGCTTCCGTTCGATTTGCGGTATCTCGCGCGGCTTCCCGTCCTTCACTGCCCGAGCGATCGCGCCAATATGCTCCGGCGTTGTTCCGCAGCAGCCGCCAAGAATGTTGACGAGGCCCGACGACACAAACTCCCCGACAAGCGCCGCAGTCTGCTCTGCACTCTCGTCATACTCGCCCATTTCATTCGGCAAACCCGCATTCGGATGCGCCGAAACATGCGTATCGGCAATGCGCGACAGCGTATCGATATGCTGGCGCATCTCCTTCGCACCGAGTGCGCAATTAAGGCCGATGGAGAACGGCTCCACGTGACGCACTGAGTTCCAGAAGGCTTCCGGTGTCTGCCCGGAGAGAAGACGACCGGATTTGTCGGTGATCGTGCCGGAAATCATGATCGGCAAGCGAAACCCTTCCTCATCGAAAACATCTTCAACGGCAAAGAGAGCCGCTTTCGCGTTCAGCGTGTCGAAGATCGTCTCGACAAGGATGATATCCACACCCCCCTCAATCAGCCCTTTCGTGGCTTCCTTGTAAGCCACGTAGAGCTTGTCGAAATCGACATTGCGGAAGCCGGGGTCATTCACATTGGGTGAGATGGAAGCCGTGCGGTTCGTCGGCCCGAGTACGCCTGACACATAGCAAACGCGACCCGGCTCTTCCCCCTCGCAAATGTCTGCTGCTTCACGCGCAAGCCGGGCGCTCGCCACATTCATCTCATAAGCGAGCTCTTCCATCTCGTAATCCGCCTGCGCGATACGCGTGGCGCCGAACGTGTTCGTTTCGGCGATGTCAGCGCCCGCGCGATAATATTGCAGATGAATGTCGCGCAGAATGTCGGGCTGGGTGAGCGAGATCAGCTCATTATTGCCCTTCACATCCTTGCCATGATCCTTGAAGCGGTCGCCTCGAAAATCTTCTTCCTTCAGCTTGAAGCGCTGAATCATGGTGCCCATCGCACCATCGAGGATGAGCACACGTTCCTTCACCTCCTCGTGGAGATGGGCGATGCGTTCTTCGCGC
>JBAYOU010000130.1:0-5229 GCA_041678065.1 Parvibaculum sp.
GGATAGAACTCCGGCAGCGGCGTATCACGCCAGGGATGGCGATGGAGTTCCGATTGCGGCGGGTCCCACGGGTGGTGGGGATCGGGAAAGCTCATCCAGCAGAACCAGTCATCTTCCGCGTTGATGCTGCCGAGCCAGTTGATGGTGCGGTCTGCTACCCAGTCCGTGTGGTACTGTTCGCGCGCGATCGGATTGAAATGCACCTGACATGCGCCCGTGTCGCCACCGCCCGCAGAGTTCACCTGAAAATCGGAGGTGAGGTTCTGGTAGTACATGCCGAAGGCTGCGGGATTATTTTTCTTCAGCCATTCGGCATAGTGGAGGATCAGCGGCGAGTGCGTCGCAAGCTCCATATGGTCGAAGCCGCGATGTGGCCCGTTCTCGCCCTTGCGCGCCATTTGCGTTTCATAGAATTGCTGCTTCGCATCGAGGAAGGGCTCGAAATGCGCCTTGCCGATAAGTGCCGTCTTGTATCCGCCCTTGTCGTGGAGATATTTCGCAACTGAGGGCGCGTCTTCGGGCAGCGGCACACCATTCATCCACACACCATGCGTCGAGACATATTGCCCCGTAATCATGGTGGAGCGGGCAGGCATGCACACGACATTCTGATTATGCGCACGGGTGTAGTTGATGCCGTTCGCGGCAAGCGCGTCTATCGTGGGGGTGCGCGCGATCTTCTGCCCGTTCACGCCAATGGCATCGAAACGCATCTGGTCGGTGGTGATGAAAAGGATTTTCCGGCCCATGCGTCATTCTCCCACGATTTAATGTCTTTCATTAAATCTACATCGGAGTGGGCGAGGGAGCAAGGAGAACAGCTTTGTGCCTGACGAATGGTAGTCGCGTGCGAAAGCCCGCGCTATCTCTATTCGGGCGCTATTCCGAGCGGCGTCTCACCGGCATGGAGGTGGCGGGACGGCGCGGTGGCGTCTGGTTTTTCAGTTCCTCATAAAGCATGCGTAGCGCTTCTTTTTCTTCCTCCACCGGCAGGGCGGTTTCAGCGCGGGTGAGCGCGAGGCGCGCATGGCGAATGGCGGCGGAGCGGAAAGTTTCGTCATCCATCCGCGCCAATGCGGAAAGGGCTTTCAGAAGTCTGATCTGGATTTCGATGAGCCCCGCGCCGTCGCGCGCAAGGGGGGAGAATATGTCGTCGAACATATCGTCGGGGTCGAGCGGCGGCACAAAGACACGCGGGAAGCGAACTTCTTCCTGGGCATCTTCATTTTCGATCCGCTTCCAATTGGCGAGCAGCCGCACGGCACGACCGATCACGTCAATGGCGGTGCCGGAGTCATTCGTCGCGGGGGAGAGCGCGCGTGATCCTATCTCCGCCATGACGGCGAGGCCAAAGCGCGGGTCTTGATCGAAGGTGCGTTCCTCCGCGATGGTGAAGGCCGCGCGGATGGAATCCTCTGCGCCTTCGTCATCGATGCCTGTCACCCAGGCGAGAGGTTGTGCGTGATGCACGAAAGCACCGGGCAGGCAGACGACATAAATCTCGCCCTCGTGTTTTTCTGCCACAGAGTTGAGCGCGCCTACATCAAGGTGCAGCACATAGCCGATTTTCTTGCGGAAGATCGGCACCGCCTCCGCGGGGATGGTGTTTTCGGCATCGAGAAGCGCTTGCGCGCCAAGCGTGGGGGTTGCTGCCCGGGCGAGAATGGCTTTGGTCGCGGCTTGCTCTACACGGTCCGTCGTTTCACCCATTCTGCCAAGGCGCGAGAGATGGTCGATCCAGCGCAAGATCGTGACGGCGATGAGCACGATCACAGCCAGCGTGACGATGAAGAGAACAACGCGACCCTGCTCGCCATAGATGCCGGTGCTCAAGGCAACAATTCCGACAAGGCTGAAGAGAAACGAACCGACAAAAGTGGCAAGCACATTCTGCGTGGTCGTATCTTGCATCAGCAGCTTGGTTGCGCGCGGCGTCACATTGTTGGTTGCCGCGCTATAGGCGGCGATCATGACGCTCAGAGAGAAGGTTGTGACCGCCAACATGCTCGAAGCGAGGATGTTCAAAATCCGGTCCACAGAGTCTGCACCGAGATTGGCAGGTAAATCCCAGGGAATGATGTTCTGCACGAGGACGGCGGCAAGGGCGGTGCCGACTCCGAGAACTGCAAAGAGAGCGGCCCGCATCCACAGGCGGCGCGTCATCTGGAGGAAAATCCAGCGCCAGCGTGACATCATGTCGAACCTCAATTGTTGCCGCTGAGAAACTCCACCATAGCGGGAAGGGCAGTTCGATCCTGCAACATGAAAAGGTGGCCGCCTTCGAACATACGCAGTTCTGCGCCCCGAATACGCGTGGCCATTTTTTCCTGCGTTTCAGGCAGGGCGATGCCATCATATTTGCCGCCACAGATAAGGGTGGGGCAGTGTATTTCGGGTAGGCGGTCCCATGTGTCGTGGTCCGCCCGAGCCTCAAGCTGGCGACGGGCACCCATGGCGCGGCCCGGTTCATTCGCGTAGGGATCATTGGCAGCAAACGCGACCAACTGTTCATAGGCCTGCGGGTTCGCCTTGATCCATGCTTCATCGTGCCGTGTGTCGGAAATGGGGATCATGTGGCGCGCGCGTTCCTCGCGGCTCATGTGAAGAAGCGTATGAAGAGGATAGGAAGCGCCGGCCTCACCGCCGGGGGAGGTGCAGGCGAGTACCAGCCCTTCCACCCGGTGAGGATGGCGAATGGCAAGTTCCTGCGCGACCATGCCGCCGAAGGACACGCCGATGACCAGCGCTGATCCCCAGCCGATAGCGGCCATGAGGTTTACGGCATCGTCTGCATATTCCGCCATGCAATAAGGCCGGTCGGGTTTCGAGGTCTGGCCAAGGCCGCGCTGGTCATAAGCCAGCATGTCGAAATGGCGGGGGAATGGGCCATCCAGCACGTTCGGGCGCACCCGCAGATCGCCGCCTGTGCCGGAAATGAAGAGCAGGCGAGGGCCAGTGCCGATGCGCTCATAGAAAATCTGGATATCGCCCGCAGCAATGACCGGCATGGAACCCCGCAATATAAAAATCGAATCCTGGCGAAGATATCATGGGTTAATACGAGTTCTGCCATTGAACTCGCTTGCACGCATTCCATGTGTTAATCTTGCAGGAACCGCCGCCCCTCAGACTGAGTGGCGGCTTTCCGCCTTGGTTGCCGGCTCGGTGGGATGTGCCGCTGCCAGACGATGGCGAGGAGTATCGATATGTCGAAGCCCGTCGAGCGTAACCAGCCGCTGTCGATCTGCGATCCTGTGTGGGAGCGCCTTCGTAAGGAAGCCGAGGAGATGGCGGCCGGAGAGCCCATGCTTGCCAGCTTTCTCTACGTCACGCTTCTCAATCATCGCAATTTCGAGAGCGCGCTCTCCTATCATCTGGCGCAGAAGCTCGCCCATCCCGAGATGCGCGCGATGCAGCTTCGTGAACTCGTGGCAGAAGCGCTTGAAGCTGCGCCTGAGATCGCTGAGGCCTGCCGTGCAGATATTGTCGCCTCCTATGAGCGTGATCCCGCTTGCCATTCCTATGCGCAGCCCTTTCTCTTTTTCAAAGGCTTCCATGCCTTGCAAGCCTATCGCGTGGCGCATTGGCTCTGGGGGCAGGGGCGCAAGGCGATGGCGCTCTATATACAGAACCGTGTTTCGGATCTCTTCGCGGTTGATATTCACCCGGCTGCGCGGATTGGGCGAAGCATCTTCATCGATCATGCAACCGGCATCGTGATCGGCGAGACGGCTGTGGTGGAAGATGATGTGTCCATGCTTCACGGCGTGACGCTTGGCGGCACGGGCAAGGAGCAGGGCGACCGACATCCGAAGATAAGGCGCGGTGTTATGATCTCGGTTGGTGCCAAGGTCCTTGGCAATATCGAGGTCGGCGAATATAGCCGCGTTGGTGCGGGCAGCGTGGTCTTGCAGAATGTGCCGCCGCATTGCACCGCTGTCGGCGTGCCCGCAAAGATCGTCGGCTGCGCGGGTTGCGACAAGCCGGCTCACTCGATGAACCAGATGGTTCAGGGTGACGACGAGAACGGCGGGAATATCTGATAGCTCGCCGACGCGTTCAGGGCAGCCGATCTTTCATTGCGTAAAACAACATGCCTGCCACAAGGCCGGGATAGCGTAGCCATGTGCCACCCGGAAAGCGCGGTGTCTTGAGCTTCGCCATGATGTCGAAGCGTTCGGCCTGTCCCGCCACGGCTTCCGCGACGAGTTTGCCGCCAAGCGTGGCGATGTTGATGCCTTGCCCCGAATAGCCATGTGCGAAGGTGATGTTCGGTTCAAGGCGTCCGAAATGCGGCATGCGTTTCAGTGTGATGGCAACGGCACCGGACCAGGCATAATCGATACGCTTGGTCTCCAGCTGCGGGAAAACGCGCAGCATGGGCTTGCGCACGAAAGCGGCCAGATCTTTCGGCAAGTTGGGTGAATAGCTTTCACCACCACCAAAGAGCAATCGGCCATCTGCCGAAAGGCGGTAATAGTCGATGACGAATTTCGTATCCTGAATGCACACATCATCGCGGATGAGCTTGCGTGCCTCGTCACCAAGTGGCTCCGTGGCGATGATGAAGTTGTTGATTGGCATGATCATGCCCGCCACGCGCGGCTCCAGCATGCCGAGATAGGCATTGCAGGCGAGAATGACATGTGATGCCTTCACCGTGCCTTTCGCCGTTTTGACAAGGGCAGGGTGGGTGCGGGAAATATCCGTGACGCGGCTTTCTTCATGGATCACCACACCCGCAGCACGGGCTGCGCGGGCGAGGCCGAGCGCATAGTTCAGCGGATGGAGATGGGCGCCATCTTCATCGAGTATGCCGCCGTGATAGCAATCGGTTGCAACCATCTCGCGCATTTCATCGCGCGGGACATAGCGCATGGCGGTGTAGCCATATTCCGACGCCATGTGATCGACTTCCGAGCGGAACCATTCCGCATCACTTTTCTTCCACGCGGCGTGAAGGAGGCCGGGCTTCAAGTCGCACTGAATGTTGTGGCGCGTGATCAGTTCCTTGACGAGCGTATTGCTCTCGACGCCAAGTTCCCACAGCCGATGCGCCCAGTCGCGGCCGACGCGTTCTTCGAGTGAACGCTGATCTTTCCGCTGGCCGATGCCGAGTTGGCCGCCATTGCGACCCGATGCGCCCCATCCGATGCGTTCTGCTTCCAGCACCACGACGCTATAGCCGCGTTCTGCGAGATGAAGCGCGGCAGAAAGCCCCGTATAGCC
>JBAYOU010000131.1:0-5212 GCA_041678065.1 Parvibaculum sp.
AAAAACCTGCGCCCACACGCAATGCTGCGGCGGATGCGGAGGCGACAGAACCGGAATCCGACGACCATATCTTTACTGAACTCTTCGAGGGTATTCGAAGTGCAGGCAAGCGCGTCTTTCGGGCGCGCGGCGATGACCGCACCTATCGCCTCACCATCAGCTTTATCGAGGCGGCGAATGGCACGACAAAACGTGTGCGACTTGATGGTGGACGGATGCTCGACGTAACCGTTCCGCCCGGCATCGACAGCGGCAAGCAGATCCGCCTCAAGGGTCAGGGCGGCGAAGGCCATGGCGGCGCGGAAGCGGGTGACGCGCTGGTGACCGTGAATGTTGAGCCGCATCCCTTCTTTGAGCGGCGGGAGCAGGATATTCACCTCACCCTGCCCGTTACCCTGCCGGAAGCGGTGCTTGGCGCGCGGGTGGAGGTGCCGACCATATCCGGCCCTGTTTCGCTTTCGATTCCAGCCGGCTCCAATACGGGCACGAAGCTGAGGTTGCGGGGCAAGGGGCTGAAAGGGGCGAGTGAAAGCGTCGGGGACCAGTATGTGACCCTCTCGCTCACCCTGCCTGATGCACAGGACAAGGCGCTCAAGGCATTTGCCGAAAACTGGCCGGAAGGCCGCACACACAACCCGCGAAAGAACCTTCTCGAAAAGTGATTCGTTGTAAACTGTCGCAAAACGTGACCAGCAACCCCCTGAAATAAAGGGGCTTTTTTGTTAGACGCCCCTTGGCTTTTGTGTAGGATGCGGCACGATTTACGACCGATATCAGATTGACGGGGAAACGATGAGCGACGCCATCACCAGCAATGGCCTGGAAATTAAGGGCAACCTGATGAAGGGCAAACGCGGCCTCGTCATGGGCGTTGCCAATAATCGATCGATTGCATGGGGCATTGCCAAGGCCTGTGCCGAGCATGGCGCCGAACTCGCCTTCACCTATCAGGGCGAAGCGCTGCAAAAGCGTGTGGTCCCGCTGGCCGAATCGGTGGGCTCCACCCTCGTCATGCCCTGCGATGTGATGGATGCCGCCAGCATGGACGCCGTTTTCGAGCGTCTTACAAAGGAATGGGGAAAACTCGATTTCCTTGTTCATGCCATCGCCTATTCCGACAAGTCAGAGCTTGATGGCCGCTATGTCGATACCACGCTCGATAACTTCACCGCCTCCATGGCGATTTCCTGCTATTCGCTTGCCGCACTCTGCCAGCGTGCCGAGAAGCTGATGACGGATGGCGGCTCTGTGGTCACGCTGACCTATTACGGTTCGGAAAAGGTGATCCCGCATTACAACGTCATGGGCGTTGCAAAGGCCGCCCTCGAAGCGAGCGTCCGCTATCTCGCCGTTGATCTCGGTCGCAACAATATCCGCGTGAACGCCGTTTCTGCCGGACCGATCAAGACCCTTGCCGCTTCGGGCATTGGCGATTTCCGCTATATCCTGAAGTGGAACGAACTAAACTCACCGCTGAAACGCACGGTCAGCATTGAGGAAGTGGGCAACACAGCGCTCTACCTCCTCTCTGATCTGGGCTCGGGGGTCACCGGCGAAGTTCATCATGTCGATGCGGGCTATCACGTTGTCGGCATGAAGGCGGAAGATGCGCCGGACATGAGCATCGTCTGACGATCTCCTGTAAGATTTCCTCCAGCCGGACCACCGCATGAGGACGGTCCTTCGGGACCGGCTATCCAAGGATGTCGCATAACAGTTTCGGCCATCTTTTTCGTGTGACGACCTGGGGCGAAAGCCACGGGCCGGCCCTTGGCTGTGTGGTCGACGGCACACCGCCGCGCCTGCCGCTCAAAGCGGAGGATATCCAGCATTGGCTCGACCGCCGCCGCCCTGGCCAATCGCGCTTCACCACACAGCGCCGCGAGCCGGATGAGGTGAAAATCCTGTCGGGCACCTTTGTCGAAGATGGGGTGGAACTCACCACCGGCACACCGATTTCGCTGATGATCGAGAATGTCGATCAACGGTCAAAAGACTATGGCGACATTGTTCAGAAGTTCCGGCCGGGCCATGCCGACTTCACCTATCTCGCGAAGTATGGCATCCGCGATCATCGCGGCGGCGGGCGCTCCTCAGCGCGTGAAACGGCGGCGCGTGTTGCCGCCGGTGCTGTCGCCCGCGCGATACTAGGTGAGAGCATAACCATACGCGGCGCACTGGTTCAGATGGGGCCGCACAAGATAGATCGCGCAAACTGGGACTGGGAAGAAACTGAAAACAATCCCTTCTGGTGCCCGGATGCAGAGGCCGCACAGGAATGGGAAGCCTATCTTGATGGCGTGCGCAAAAACGGCTCGTCCTGCGGCGCCGTGATCGAGCTTGTCGCCACTGGTGTTCCCGTCGGTCTTGGCGCACCGATCTATGGCAAACTTGATGGCGATCTGGCTGCCGCGCTGATGAGCATCAATGCTGTGAAGGGCGTGGAGATTGGCGATGGCTTCAGCGCCGCCGCCCTTTCCGGCGAAGAAAACGCCGATGAGATGCAATCAACGGCTGATGGCCTTGCCTTCACGTCCAACCATGCAGGCGGCATTCTCGGTGGCATTTCCACAGGTCAGGATGTCGTAGCACGCTTTGCGGTGAAGCCTACTTCGTCCATTCTTTCGCCCCGCAAGACGGTGACGAAGGGCGGCGAGGACACGGAAATCATCACCAAGGGTCGGCATGACCCTTGCGTCGGTATTCGCGCCGTGCCTGTGGGTGAAGCAATGATGGCCTGCGTGATCGCCGACCATCTTCTGCGCCACCGCGCCCAGAACGGCTGACCACCTCGCGTAACTTCACGCGCGGCGGAAGATTCCCACCACCTCGAGATGCGGCGACCAGAGGAACTGGTCCACCGGCGTCACGCGCTCAAGCTGATACCCGCCATCGATAAGCGCGCGCGCATCACGCGCGAAAGTGGCCGGATTGCAGGACACAGATGCAACGACCGGCACGGATGAACGCGCAATCTCTTCTGCTTGTGCAAGCGCACCGGAGCGGGGCGGATCAATCACCACCGCATCAAAAGCATTGAGCTCGGATGAGAGAAGCGGACGCCGCGCCAGGTCGCGCGTTTCAACTGTCACCGGCTTCAGCCCCAGTACCGGCCCCTGCTCCCGAATGGCGCGGTCAAGCGCTGCAAGGGCGCGCTTCTCCCCCTCCACCACGTGAACGGAAGAGGTGCACGCAAAAGCAGCGGCGAATGTGCCTGAGCCCGCATAAAGATCGACAATCCGCTTCGTCTTCCCTACGCCTGAGCGAACGAGATCAACCAGCGCTGCCTCACCCTGCCGTGTGGGCTGCAAGAAGCCGCCCGGCGGGAGCATCACGCGCAGACCGGAGAGAGAAATCTCCGGTGGCAGGCGCTCCGCGATGATTTCGCCATCCCATGTGATACGTGCAAAGCCCGATGCCTCCGCCTCGCGGCCAAGCTCCCCACGCAACGCACCGTCGAGCGGCTTGCCGCCTGTGACGGCAACATCGAGCCCGTTCTCCGTAGAGGTAACAAGAAGCGACGCACGTGAGCGGCGTGAAAGCCCCGGCGCAACAGCACGCGCAAGTGCGGGCAGCGCCTCTTCAATTTCCGGCACGACGAGCGGGCATTCCGTGATCGCCACGATGTTATGAGTTGCCCGCGTGTAATAGCCGAGCATCACATCTTTCTTCGTGCGCGTTGCGGCGAATGTCGCGCGGCGGCGGCTTCGTGGCGCAGCGGTGACAAGCGGCGCAATCTCCGCTTCAATGCCGCGTGCAGCAAGTGCCGCGCTGACAAGACCCAGCTTCCAATCCGCATAGAAATCGGATGCTGCATGTTGCACCGCACAGCCGCCACATTGCCGAAAATGGCGGCAAGGTGCCGCGATACGCGAAGGTGATGGCTCCAGAATTTTCAGAAGCGCGGCGCGATCCCCGTCCTGCGGCGCGACACGCACCGTTTCGCCCGGCAGCACGTAAGGCACAAAAAGAGATGCGCCATCGCTCTCGGCAACGCCATCACCTTGCGCGCCGAGCCGGGTGATCTTCACGTCAATTTCTGTGTTCATTCAAGGATTACTGCCGAAACTGGCATGACCTTTCAGACGAGCTTTGTCGGGGCGGCAAGCTCGCGAAGGCTTGCAATTGCCGTTTCACGCCCACCAAGAGCCGCCAGCACCGTTTCGACGATTTGTGCGGCATTAAGGCCCGCCTTGTCATACATCACTTCAGGCTTGTCCTGATCGATGAATATGTCGGGCAGCGTGAGCGGGCGTACCTTGAGGCCGCGATCAAGCGCACCCGAATGGGCAAGGAAGTCGAGCACATGGCTGCCAAAGCCGCCAATGGAGCCTTCTTCCACCGTCACCAGCACTTCATGTTCACGCGCGAGCCGCGCCACGAGATCGGTGTCGAGCGGCTTCACGAAGCGCGCATCTGCAACCGTTGTCGAAAGGCCGAGCGCGCCAAGCTGCTCTGCCGCCTTCAGCGATTCTGTCAGGCGCGTTCCGAGCGAAAGGATCGCAATTTTTGTGCCTTCGCGGATGATCCTGCCTTTGCCGATCTCAAGCGGTGTGCCGATGGCAGGCATATCCACCCCCACACCTTCGCCACGCGGGTAGCGGAAGGCAGAAGGTCGGTCGTCAATCTCGACCGAAGTCGCCACCATATGCATGAGTTCCGCTTCATCTGCGGCCGCCATGATGACGAAGTCCGGCAAGCAGGCGAGATAGGCAATGTCGAAAGCGCCCGCATGGGTCGGCCCATCTGCACCAACAAGACCGGCGCGGTCTATCGCGAAACGGACCGGCAGGCGCTGGATCGCCACATCATGCACGACCTGGTCATAACCGCGCTGAAGGAACGTCGAATAGATGGCCGCGAAAGGTTTGTAGCCTTCCGCCGCAAGGCCTGCTGCGAAGGTAACGCCATGCTGCTCGGCAATGCCGACGTCAAAGGTGCGCTTCGGGAAACGCTCGCCGAAAAGATCCAGCCCCGTGCCGGAAGGCATGGCCGCGGTGACGGCGACGATTTTCTCATCGCGTTCCGCATGAGCGATCAGGCTCTCGGCAAAGACCTTTGTGTAGCTCGGCGCATTGGCTTTTGCCTTCGCCTGCGCACCCGTCACCACGTCAAACTTGCTCACACCGTGATATTTGTCAGCCGAGGCTTCCGCAGGTGCGTAGCCCTTGCCCTTCTGCGTCACGACATGGACGAGGATTGGCCCGTCGCG